>JAGLHV010000308.1 GCA_023143305.1 bacterium
TTTTTTCGATGAGGAAATAAATGATTATTCTGCATCTTTTTTTAATAGGGAAATGGAAGAGATTAAAACAGAAGTAGATGAATTAGGGCTTGAGATGAATGAGGTTTGAAAAATATTTTAAGTCTTCTGCGAAATAACACATTCTGTCATTCCGCACTTGATATGGAATCTATAATGTGCTTGAAATATCAATAGATTCCTGCTTTCGCAGGAATGACCCTCTTTAAGGACTGGCGGGCAGGCAATAAAGATAAAAAGACTATTTTGCAAAAGTCTAAAAATATTTAAAAAAAGGAGGTAATATAAAATGAGAAAGAAGTTTTTGATAGCAGCAGCAGTCTTAGTTTTTTCCGCAACTTTTATTTCTTTGGTGAAGACAGGGGTTACGGCTAAACCAGTGCCGGGACATCGTATGCGAACAAAAGTTATTTTGGAAGGAGAGGAAAGGATGTTTATGGAGTATTTGCGGGAAAAAAATCCTGAAAAGTTTGAAAAAATGAGGGAATTAAAAACAGAAAGGCCTCATTTGTATTTAGAGATACTCCAACGGGGAATAAAGGAAAAGCATCTTATGAAAAGGCTTAAAAAGGAAGATCCCGCCCGGTATGAGAGAAAAAAGGAGATATTACAACTTAGAGCTAAAAATTGGCGGTTGGGAAGAGAATATAGAGAATGTGAATCTGATAAAAGAAAAGAAGAAATAAGAAAAGAGATTAAAGAGTCGTTGGACAGACTTTTTGATTTAAAGCAAGAGGAAAATTATTGTAGAATAACTGAGGTTGAAAAGAAATTAAAAAAACTAAAAAAGAGAGGTGAAACCCGAAAGAAAAATAAGGGGAAAATAATTAATCAGCGGTTTAATCGGATAATTAATAAAGCGGAAGATCTGGGTTGGGAATAAGATTGTATGGCCTTGCATAGTTGATTTCATTTGTTAATTTTGTATAATTAAAAGGGTAGGAATGACCCGTCTTATCCGCCTGAGGCGGAGCGGGCAGGCAAAAAAGGTAAAAAGGCTATTTTGCAGAAGTCTAATTATTTTATAGGAAAGGAGGGGTTTTTATGAATAAAAACGTTGGATTAAGAAAGATTTTTGGTTGGTGGAGCGTAATAATTTGTATTGCAGGATTTATAAGCGGGTGTACTTATTATGTTAAGGCTCCCCCTGCTCCTGCGGTAAAGACAGAAATAAGAACGATTAGACCTTATCCCCGGGCTGTATGGGTGCCGGGACGCTGGAAATGGCGGCGGAGAAGAGGAAGGCATGTTTGGATTCCGGGACATTGGAGAAGAAGATAAATAAGAGGTAATAAAATGAAAATAAATATAGAAAAAATACAAATAGACGAATTAATCAAACAGGCAAAGCAAGCCAAAAAAAACTCTTATTGTCCCTATTCTAAGTTTCCGGTTGGGGCATCGGTATTAACCGCTAAGGGTAAAATTTACCAGGGGTGTAATGTTGAAAATAGTTCTTACGGGTTGACTATTTGTGCAGAACGGGCAGCTGTTTTTAATGCCGTAGCCTGTGGCGATAGAGAAATAGTAGTTCTTTGTGTGGTTAGTGATGATTCTAAATGGATAACCCCTTGCGGTGCTTGTCGCCAGGTAATTTATGAATTTGGAAAGAATGTTTTAGTGATTATGGTTAGAAAAGATGGAAAAATTAAAAAGAAACAAATTTCTTTTTTATTGCCCGATGCCTTTTCCTTATAAGTTTGTAAATGGAGGGTTGATTATGAAATGATTTTTCATAGGCAGCCCTCTTTTTAATTTATTAAAATGATTGACATTTTTATATGATTTGGATATAATACAGCTATCGAAAGAAGGTAAGATAAATAGGTGTAGAAAGGAGAGAAATTAATGGTAAAAAAGAAAGAGAAAAACACGGAAAAAAAGGATAAATCAAAGAAAATAAAAAAAATAAATAAAGGTATAAATAAAG
>JAGLHV010000309.1 GCA_023143305.1 bacterium
TATTCAAATAAAGATACAAGATAAGAAGGAACCAGACTTAATATTTTATTAAACATAAAAAAAACAAAACAAACAATAAAAGCAACAATAAAAGAAATTATCTGATTCTTAGTAATGGAAGAAGCAAAAACCCCTATCGCCACAAAAGCTGCCCCCATAAGAAATAATCCCAGATAAGAACCGATTATTTCTCCATAATCCAACTTACCCAAAAACATTAAAATAAAAGGGTGAATTAAAGTCAAACCAATAGCTACCGTAACCAAACCCAGGGCAGCTAAATATTTCCCTAAAATGATTTGATAATCTTCCAACGGCAGAGTAGTTAATATTTCCATTGTTCCGCTCTTCATCTCTTCACTAAAAAGCCGCATAGTAATTGCCGGAATAAAAAAAACAAAAAGCAATGGCACATTACCCAAAAAAGACCCTATTGTCGCCTGATTAACCAAAAACATAGTTGCCTGAAAAAACCATCCTGAAACAAGTAAAAAAACAATTATTACTATATAAGCAACAGGAGAATTAAAATATTCTTTAAACTCCTTGCTGAAAATTGTAATTATATTCTTCATCTATGCTTTACCCTCCTCTATCGTTAACTTGCGGAAAACATCCTCCAGGCTTACTTTTTCGGGTATCATCTCCAGAATTACCCATTTATTTTTTACTGTCCAATAAAAAACTTTTTCCCTTAAATCTACTCCTTTCTGAATATCCAGTTCATACTCGATGCTGTCCGGTTCTTCTTTTTTTATTGATACATTAAAAATATCTTTCTGGCTGCTAAAAAAATCCATTACTGCCTGCTTATCTTTACCTTTCAATTTCAAATAAATTCTTTCTCCGCCGCGAACCATCGATTGAAGCTCTTCTTTTTTTCCGTCGGCAACAATTTTTCCTTTATTAATAATTACTACCCGGTCACAGGTTGCCTGTACCTCGGATAAAATATGACTGCTCAGAATAACTGTTTTTTCTTTTCCCAGTTTTTTAATTAATTCCCTGATTTCAACGATTTGATTGGGGTCTAACCCTAAAGTCGGCTCATCAAGAATAAGCACGGAAGGATTATGAATAATTGCCTGGGCGAGGCCTACCCGTTGTTTAAACCCTCGGGAAAGTTCTCCGATGTTTTTCCCTATTACCCCGGCTAAACCACAAAGTTGTATTACTTCCCTTACACTCGCTTTTATTTTACCCGAAGGAATATTTCTCAATTTAGCAATAAAACATAAGTATTCCACTACTCCCATTTCCGGATAAAGCGGATTGGTTTCCGGTAAATAACCGATTTTTTCCCTTACTTGCAAAGGAGATTGATAAACATCATACCCCATCACAGAAACCGTACCCATAGTCGCCGGCATATAACAGGCAACGACCCTTAAAGTAGTCGTCTTACCGGCACCGTTAGGACCTAAAAACCCTAATATCTCTCCCTGGTTTACTTTAAGAGAAATATTATCTACTGCTGCTTGTTCTCCGTATTTCTTAGTTAAGTTATTTATTTCAATCACTACTGCTCCCACCTCACTTTTTATTTTTTTTAATTACTGCTTTTCAATCCCCTTACCAACATTTCCATCGAAAGGGTGACAGGAAACTATTTTGATTTTTTTGATTGTTTCACCATTTCCTGAGCATGTTTTAAAGTAAGAGCACTAACTTCGTCTCCTCCCAGCATACGGGCAATCTCATTAATTCTTTCTTCATCGGTTAATTTTTTAACCAGCGTTATAGTCCTGCCTTTCTCTACTTGTTTGGTTACATAAAAATGTGCAGAGGCAAAACCGGCTATCTGAGGCAAGTGCGTAATACAAATTAGCTGATGAATATCAGCCAGTTCGATTAATTTTTCCCCTATGGTTTTTGCCACTCCCCCGCTAATACCCGCATCTATTTCATCAAATACAAGACAGGGAACAGCATCTGCTTTAGCTAA
>JAGLHV010000031.1 GCA_023143305.1 bacterium
ACAATCACTGAAATTTATGATTATTTACGGCTTTTATTTGCTCATATCGGAAAACCTCATTGCCCAAAATGCGGACGAAAAATTCTTCCTCAATCTGTTCAACAAATAGTAGAAAAGATTTTATATTTACCCGAGGGTAAAAAAATTCAAATTCTTGCTCCCCTGGTCAAAGGAAGAAAAGGAGAACATCAAGAACTATTTAACCGTATCAGGCAAGAAGGTTTCGTCCGGGTGCGCATAGACGGAAAAATATACGACTTAGACGAAAAAATAAAATTAAATAAAAACAAAAAGCACCAAATAGAAGTAGTAGTAGACCGTTTAGTTATTCACCGGCAAATAAAAGAACGTTTATCCGATTCAGTAGAAACCGCTTTGAAAATAGGAGAAGGAATTATACTTATTTATTTATCAGAAAAAAAAGAACTTTTATTTTCCGAACATTATGCCTGTGCTCATTGTGATGTAAATTTACCTGAAATTTCCCCTCGCATATTTTCTTTTAACAGCCCTTACGGTGCCTGTCCTGCCTGCGACGGATTAGGAAACAAAGAGGAAATCGATATAGACTTAATTATGCCTGATAAGAATTTATCCATTAGCCAGGGAGTTTTTGTCGGATGGTTTCAACCTATTACTAATCGAACAGGTCGCTGGCAAAAAACAGCAGCTAATTATTACTATAAAATGTTAAAAAAAGCAGCTCTTGCTCACAATTTTAGTTTAAATACCTCTTTTTCAAAATTAAAAAAGGAACATCAGGAAATTCTTCTTTACGGTGACACCTCTTTTGAAGGCGTAATTACTAATTTAAAACGGCGTTATCGTCAAACAGAATCAAATTATGTTAGAGAAGAAATCTATAATAAATACATTCGTTCTCATTCTTGTCCTGTCTGCGAGGGATCCAGGTTGCGTAAAGAATCACTTTCTATCACTGTTGATAATAAATCCATTTTTGAAGTTTCCGGTTTATCAGTTAAAGAAGCAACTATTTTTTTTAAACAACTTAAATTAACCCAAAAAGAAGAAGTAATTGCTCACCAAATTTTAAAAGAGATTAAATCCCGGCTTTCTTTCTTATCCAATGTCGGATTGAATTACATAACCTTAAACCGCCAAACTTACACCTTATCCGGGGGTGAAGCACAAAGAATTCATTTAGCTACCTCTATTGGCTCGAATTTAGTCGGGGTAGTTTATGTCTTAGATGAACCATCTATCGGATTACACCAAAGAGACAACAGGCGACTTTTAAACACTTTAGAAAAATTAAAAAACATGGGAAACAGTATGATTATTGTCGAACATGATGAAGAAACGATTAGACATGCAGATTATATTGTAGACTTAGGCCCTCAGGCAGGAATAAACGGCGGAGAAATAATCTGTGCCGGTCCTATAAAAAAAATACTAAATTGTGAAAAATCATCTACCGGACAATATCTCAGCGGGAAATTAAAAATACCTATCCCTTCCCGGAGACGAACAATTAATCCTAAAAAATTACTCGAGATAAAAAAAGCAAGTCAGTTTAATTTAAAAAACATAAATGTAACAATTCCTTTGGGCATTTTCACCTGCATCACCGGTGTTTCAGGATCCGGAAAAAGCACATTAGTCCAGGAAATAATTTATAAAGGTTTAGCCCAAAAAATTTACAACGCTAAAGAAAAACCGGGGAAATTTAGAGAAATCACAGGAACTGAAAATATTGATAAAGTAATTGTAGTTGACCAATCACCTATAGGAAGAACCCCCCGTTCTAATCCGGCAACTTATACCGGCGTTTTCACTCATATCAGAGCTTTATTCAGTCAGGTTCCTTTAGCAAAAATGCGCGGATATTTGCCCGGGAGATTTAGCTTTAATGTCAAAGGAGGAAGATGCTCATCCTGTCAGGGAGACGGAGTAATAAAAATCGAGATGCAATTTTTACCTGATGTTTATGTGAAATGCGATGAATGTAACGGACAACGTTTCAATGAAGAAACTCTGCGTATAAAATACAAAGGACAAAATATCCATCAAATATTAGAAATGAGTGTACAAGAAGCTCTGGAGTTTTTTCAAAACATACCTCAAATTAAAAAACTTCTCACGACCCTCCATGATGTCGGGTTAGGTTATATAAAACTAGGACAATCCTCTACTACTCTGTCCGGGGGAGAAGCACAAAGAATAAAACTTGCCGAACAGTTATCCCGCCGTAGTACAGGAAAAACATTTTACATTCTCGATGAACCTACCACCGGTTTACATTTTACCGACATAGAAAAATTACTAAATGTTCTTCACCGGCTGGTAAATTTAGGAAATAGCGTCCTGGTTATAGAACACAACTTAGAAGTTATAAAAACAGCTGATTACATTATTGATTTAGGCCCCGAAGGAGGAGAAGAAGGAGGACATATAATTACCCAGGGCCCTCCAGAAAAAATAGTAAAAGAAAAAAAATCTTTTACCGGTCACTTTTTAAAAAAGGTATTAAACTCAAAACCAATTTAAATCCGGACCTTCTCCACATCCCAAAAACCTATTAATAACAGCCCCTCACTTTTCGAAGATTAACCAAAAGCATTTTGAATAATAAGAATTTTATCTTCAAAACAAATTTATAAAATTATAAAATCAGGATTCATTTTCATTATTGTTCCCATTATCAATCTGCTCAAAAATTTTCTCTATTTTACCCAACAATCTTTCTTCCTCAAAAGGTTTAGTAATATAACCAACAGCACCCATAAAAAGGCCTTTCCATTTATCAGCAAGTTGATCTTTTGCTGTAAGAAAAATAATGGGAATAAACATTGTATCTTTTTCACTTTTTAATTTCTGGCAAACCTCAAAACCATCTATTCCAGGCATTAATACATCCAATATGATTAAATCCGGTTTCTCTTTCTGGATAAGCTTCAAGGCATCTTCTCCATTATAAGCAGAAACTACCTCATATCCTTTCCCCTCAAGGAAAATCTTTACAATATCTACAATATCAAACTCATCATCTACTACTAAAATCTTTTTTTTCATATTTCACCTCTTTTCTATCTTTTATTTATTGGCAAAGTAAATATAAATCGACTACCTTTACTCTCCTCACTTTCTACCCAAATTTTACCTTGATTGATTTCAATAATATGTTTAACAATTGCTAATCCCAATCCAGTACCTTCGGTTTTTGTAATGTCTTTATTTTTTATTCGATAAAATTCACTAAAGATTTTATTTGAATCAGCCGGTGAAATGCCTATTCCCGTATCAATACAATATACTTTTACCATATCCGCTTCGTTTACTGCCCGTATAGTTATTTTTCCTCCCTGGGGAGTAAATTTAATAGCATTCCCGATTAAATTGATAAAAACCCTGCTTAACAATTTTTCATCTACATAAACATCCGGAAGACCGGAAGAAATTTCTATTTCTAAATTAATGTCTTTATCTTTGGCCTGAATATCCAATTCTTCCACTATGTTTTTCACAAGTTCCAATAAAGAAATAAATTTTCCCTCGTAATCTATCTTTCCATATCGTATTTTTGAAAGATCCAATAACCCTGTTATTAAAGAAGTCAGACGTTTAACGTGTTTAGCAATTCTTTCCATTTTTTCTTTCTGCTGATCATTTAATTCACCCAAGTTACAAGACAACAAAATAGACGTGTAACCTTTTATTGAAGTTAAAGGGGTGCGCAATTCATGAGAAACTAAAGAAACAAAGTCATCTTTCATTTTATTCAGTTTTCTTAATTTCAGACGCATAGAATCAAATTCTTTTGCTAATAATCCAATCTCATCAGAACTTTTTATTTTAATTTCCTTGTCAAAATTTCCTCTACCCAAAATTTCTGCTCTTTCCGCTAATTCAAGTATAGGCGTAGTTATTTTTTTCGCTATAAGATAAGTGACCAAAAAAGCAATAATTAAAAGAGTAAGAGTAATTTTTATACTTAATTTAATAATTTTTTTTTGCTGCTCATTAATATTTATCAAAGATATCCCGACCCGGCTGATACCAATAATTCTCCCTTTAACTTTTCCTCTTTTTTCTTTTCCATTTAACAAAGAATCTTCTACAGATCTTTCTATTGTAGCAAAAACCGGCGCATAAAATTCCCATACTTTTGAAGAAGAAAAGGGATATTGCCAAAATGGCTCTCTGGTGTTGTGTATTTTTTGTTTTACATCAATATTTAATTTTTCAGTTGTTCGCATCCGAGTGTGTTTAACAAGTATTTTCCCTTTATCTTTATATAAAAAAACATATACAACATCTTTCTCAGCCCATATTCCGTTAATTACCGGATCGATAAAAGAATCCTCTTCGGAAAATATTGCCAGCTCACTCATTCTGGCCAAATTGGTCACTAAAGAAAGTCCTTTATTTACTAAATTTTCCTTTAACAATTTATTTTGCTGTTGGATAAAAAGGCCGGCAAAGGTTAACGATACCAATAAAACCAAAACAGCAATATACCAAAATAACTTTTTTCTAAAACTGTATTTTATTTTTTCCCTCTGCATTTTTAAACCCTTTTATATTAAAAAACTAAAAACAAAGATAATATAATCTTTAAATAAAAAATCCGACTCTTCATCTATAAATTTTATCCGCTCTTTCTTTCATTTCCTCAGGAATATCCAGTCCCATTGTTTTTGCCGTCTTTAAATTGATAAACAACTTTAATGCCCGGGCAAAAATTAAAAAGGAACTTTTAGGGTTTTTTTCTTTTAAAATTCGGAGGGCTAACTCTCCGGCTTGCCTTCCTATATCTATAGCATCAAAAGATAACGCCAACAAAGCACCTTTTTTTACATATTTATCAGAAATACCCAACAAAGGAATCTCATTCCTGAACGAAAAAAGTAACATATATTTTACTGAAAGAGGCGTAATAGTAGTAGTATCGGGAACCATCCAAAAAACATCTATCTTATCCTCTAATTTTTTTACGGCATTAATAATCTCTTCCTGACTATAAACAGCACTGGTAATAAACTCTAATCCTTCCCGATTACAAACTTTTTTTGTTTCTGAAATCAAATATTCTGTTTGTTCCGGATTATAAACGGCCCCAATTCTTTTAATTTTGGGAAAAATTTCTTTTAAAGTCATAATTTGTGCCTCAGGAGACACATTCATGCTAACCCCTGAAATATTTTCTACAGCATCATCCTTAAACATAACATCAGGATTTAATACCATACAAAAAACAATTGGGATATCTTTTATTTTACTCTCAACTATTTCCAAAGCAGAAGATCCTATAGCCAATATCAAATCCGGTTTTTCATATTTCAACGCAATAATAATTTCTTCCTTTCTTTTGTTTTTTAAGTAATGATAACTATAATGACTATTTATACAGATTTTTTTAAAACCCTTTAATGCATTTTGATAGGGTTTAATATTTTTTCCGGTCACAACAGCAACTTTATAGTTATAAGAAAAGACCGGCGTAATTAAAAACAAAAAAGAAAAAACTATCCCTATTAACAAAAAAAATCTGTTTTTTTTCATTATTGAAGAAAAACCCCCTATTCTGTTTTTTTATTATAACTGTAAAAACTAAAATTTATATTTTAATTTAAATAAAATCAATTTAACCGCACAAAAATTTTCTTTTTCTTAGTACCTCTTTTCCTTTGCTGCTTTAATAAAATCTTTAAATAACGGATGGGAACGCTGTGGCCGGGACTTAAATTCAGGATGAAATTGCACTGCTAAAAACCATGGATGCCCCTTCAATTCAACTATTTCAGCTAAGTCTCCTTTTTTATATTCACCACTTACTATTAACCCCTTTGATTCTATTTTTTGGCGAAATTCATTGTTTAATTCATAACGATGCCGATGCCTTTCCATCACTGAATTTTTTCCATATGACTGCCAGGCAAGAGAATTCTTCAAAATATGACAGGGATAATTCCCCAAACGCATTGTTCCACCTTTAACAATAATCTCTTTTTGTTTACTCATCAAAGTAATTACCGGATACGAAGGAAAATCAACAAATTCAGTACTATTAGCTCCTTTCATTTTACAAACATTCCGGCTAAATTCAATAATAGCACATTGCATTCCCAGGCAAATTCCAAAAAAAGGAATATTATTTTCCCGGGCATAACGAATAACTTCTATTTTACCTGCTATCCCTCGTTCCCCAAATCCTCCCGGAACCAGTATTCCTGAAACATTTTTTAACTCTTTCTTCAAATTTCCTTTTTCCACATCTATATATTCTACCCTTACCTTCACATTATTAACTAACCCCGCATGAATTAATGATTCCCAAATACTTTTATAAGCATCCTTTAAATCTGTATATTTACCGGCAATAGCAATAGTTACAGATTTATCTATATTAGATAGTTTTTTTCCAACCTTTTCCCAAAACAAAAAACTACTCTTTTTTATTCTCTTTTTTCTCAGACCTAACTTATTTAAAATTAATTTATCCAGATTTTGTTTTTTTAACATTAAAGGAACTTCATAAATAGTTGTTTTAACATCTATTTCTTCAATTACTGCTTCCTCACGAACGTTACAAAAAAGAGCTATTTTATCTTTTATTTCTTTAGTTAATACTTTCTCAGTACGACAAACAATTATCTGCGGTTCAATACCAATTTCTCTCAACTTAGCTACACTCTGTTGAGTTGGTTTACTTTTCATTTCTCCTGCTGCCTGAATATAGGGTACTAAAGTTACATGCAAATGACAAACATTTTTCCATCCGACTTCCTGCCTGAATTGCCTTACTGCTTCTAAAAATGGTAATCCTTCTATATCACCCGTCGTTCCTCCTATTTCTGTGATTAATATATCAAAATTTTTTCCTACTTTTTTAATCCGGGATTTAATTTCATTAGTAACATGGGGTACTACCTGAACAGTTCCTCCTAAAAATTTCCCTTTTCTTTCCTGAGTAATTATCGTGTCGTAAATTGCTCCACTGGTCACATTATTATCCCTTCGCATATTAATATCAAGGAATCTCTCATAATGTCCCAGATCAAGATCAGTCTCTGCTCCATCTTCGGTAACAAAAACTTCACCGTGTTGAAAAGGACTCATCGTCCCCGGATCAACATTTAAATAAGGATCTATTTTAAGCATATTTACACGTAACCCACACTCCTGTAATAAATAACCGAGAGAAGCAGCTGTTATCCCCTTACCCAGAGAAGACACTACTCCCCCTGTCACAAAAATATATCGAGTCATTTTTTTCTCCTTAATTTTTTATAATCAAAATTTCTTACAAATATCAATACCTATAAACAGTATCCAACCTTACCCGGAATATTTAATCTTAATTTTTGATGTTATAAAATTCGTGTTAATTTATCTATTTAAAAATTGTCCGACTTTCAATAAATTGCAACTTATTTATTTTCTAATGAATCCTTGGAAATTTTTTCATCGACTGTAATCGGGTATTTACCATTAAAACAAGCAGTACAAAATTCTTCCGGTGGTAACGGCATGGAAGAAAGCATTCCCGGCAAACTCAAATAACCTAAACTATTTAAAGATAAATGCTTACATATTTGCTCCTGACTACAATTATCAGCAATTAATTCTGTTTTAGTGGGAAAATCAATACCATAAAAACAAGGATGTTTAATAGGAGGACAACTAACTCTCATATGAATTTCTTTAGCCCCTGCATCCCAAAGAGTTCTTACCCTGGTTTTACTGGTAGTTCCGCGAACAATTGAATCTTCTATTATAGCTATTCGCTTATTTTTCAAAACATCTTTAACCGGATTAAGTTTAATTTTTACATTCAGAGATCTAATCTTTGGAGAAGGTTGAATAAAAGTTCTGCCAACATAATGATTTCTTATTATACCCATTTCAAAGGAAATTTTGCTTGCCTGTGCAAATCCTAACGCAGCATAATTACCGGAATCCGGTACCGGCATAACCATATCCACCTTAACCGGATACTCTTTGGCTAACTGTTTTCCCAAGCATTTTCTGGTTAAATAAACATTTTTTCCAAATATGTTACTATCCGGACGGGAAAAATAAATAAATTCAAAAATACACAAAGAATGTTTCTGAGGAGAAAAAGGTTTTATTGATTTAATTCCATCTTTATTAATAAAAACAATTTCTCCCGGTTCAATTTCCCTGATATATTCAGCCTGAATAATATCCAGAGCACAAGTCTCAGAAGCAAGAACATAAGCCCCGTTTAAACGACCCAAACATAATGGTTTGAATCCGAAAGGGTCCCTTACCCCTATTATTTGATTTTTATCACATAAAATTAAAGAATAAGAACCTTTTATTTTAGATAAAGCTTCAATTAAAGCATCTTCGAATTTTTTCTTTTTCGAATGCGCAATTAAATGAATAATTATTTCACTATCCATTGTAGACTGAAAAATAGCCCCTCTTTCTTCCATATCATGGCATAATTGTACTCTATTAACTAAATTGCCATTATGCACTATAGCAATCACTCCCCGGGAATATTCTACCCAAAAAGGTTGAGCATTTTTTATATGGGAAACCCCTGTAGTAGAATACCTTACATGCCCGACAGCCAAATGTCCTGTTAGGTTGTCTAATATTTCATCCTTAAAAACTTTAGACACCAAACCCATTTCTTTATGGACCTTAAAATTTTCACCATCGGAAACAGCTATACCGGCACTTTCCTGTCCACGATGTTGTAAAGCATAAAGCCCCAGATAAGTAAGTCTACTTGCGTCTTTATGTCCAAATATAGCAAAAACACCACAATATTCTTTAGTCATTTCTAATATTTAATTCCTTTCATTATAAATATTTATCGCCGAAACAATCCTCATTTCGCGTTAATCTAAAATTAAGATAGTCGCACGGCAATGCCTTTTTCTTGCAAATATTCTTTTAATTGATTAATACTATATTTACCATAATGAAATATAGAAGCAGCCAATGCCGCATCTGCTTTTCCCCTAATTAAAACATCACTAATATGTTCTAGATTACCTGCCCCGCCGGAAGCAATCACCGGAATATTAATCATTTCAGAAACTCGACAGGTTAATTCCAAATCATATCCTTGATTTGTTCCATCCGCATCCATACTGGTAAGAAGAATTTCTCCTGCTCCTAATTGTTCCACTTTTTTTATCCATTCAAAAACATCTATCCGGGTAGATTTTCTCCCTCCGTAAGTAAAAACCTCCCATTTTTCCGGTTGTACACCCTGTCTTTTTACATCTACGGCTACTATAATACATTGCCGTCCAAACTTTTCTGCTGCTATCTGAATTAAAGAAGGATTTTCCACTGCTGCTGTGTTTAAAGAGACCTTATCTGCCCCGGATTTAAGCAGATTCTTTATATCTTCAATGTTTCTTATCCCTCCTCCTACTGTCAAAGGAATAAAAGTACATTCCGCGGTTTTTTCCACAACATCCAACATTGTTTTTCTTTTTTCAAAACTGGCAGCTATATCCAGAAAAACTATTTCATCTGCTCCCTGCTGACTATAAAAAGAAGCTATTTCTACAGGATCACCGGCATCTTTTAAATTTACAAAACGAGTCCCTTTCACTACCCGGCCATCTTTTACATCCAAACAAGGAATAATTCTTTTAGTTAAAGTCATGATAATTTTTTTGCCTCTTCAATTGAAACTTTATTCTCATATAGTGCTTTTCCAAGAATTACTCCAAATGCATT
>JAGLHV010000310.1 GCA_023143305.1 bacterium
TCGTTCAAAACATATTTTACCTTCATTTTTTTTCTTTAATCCTAATTTTAATAAAAAGGATTTTTAATGATAAAAGGAACATCTTCAAGTTGGATAGGAACTGATGAATCGGGAAAAGGGGATTACTTTGGCCCATTGGTGATTGCCGGGTTCTATATTGAGAAAACCAGAATAAAGGAACTAATCGAATTAGGGGTGCGGGATAGTAAACGAATAACCTCGGATAATGTTATGAATAAAATAAGCAATTCTTTGCGTAAAATGAACAGTCATTATTCTATTGTTGTTATCGGCCCGGAAAAATATAATGAGTTGTATGCTAAGATAAAAAATCTTAATCGTTTGCTGGCCTGGGGACATGCCCGGGTTATAGAAAATTTACTTGATAAAGTTGATTGTGAAAAGGTAGTTACCGACCAATTCGGGGATGAAAAGTTTGTTTTAAATGCTCTGATGAAAAAAGGGAAACGGGTTTTAATAGAATTAAGGCCTAAAGCGGAAGATGATTTAGCCGTAGCGGCTGCTTCTATTTTAGCCCGGGCGGAATTTATTAAAAGGATGCAATCTCTGTCTCAGGAAATCGGCACTGATTTACCGCGGGGAGCTTCTTCCCTGGTGGAGGAAAAAGCACGGTTTTTAGTTCAAAAACACGGTCCGGCAATATTAAATAAAGTCGCTAAAATGCATTTTAAAACAACAAAAAAAATTATAAAACAATAAGGAACGGAGTTGACCTGGTTAACTCAAGAGGCTTAAAAATGGGAGAGAATAAAGTAGTTTACATTACGGGGCCTCCCGGATCAGGAAAAACTGATTACCTTTATAAAAATCTAAAAGAAATAATAAAAAGCAAAAAGGCAAAACCGGAGGAAATTCTTTTTTTTACTTTTAATGATAAAATAGCCGAAGAAGTAAAAGAAAGGCTCATTAAATGGACAGAGGAAGGATTTGCCGAACTCTGGATTAATAGTTTTTCTTCTTTTTGTAAAAAAATCCTTAGAGATAATTATTATCAGTTATCCACCTTACCGCAAAAAACATTTCTTGGCCCTAATTTCCAGATAATCGGAGGTATGGAAGAAAAGTTAGTTCTTAAAAGGCTTTTGGAAGAAACCTCTCTGAATTTAAAATTTTATGCTAAGGCAAAGTCTTCTGTTTTTTTTATTAATGAAATGGTAAACTTTGTTGATTTGATAAAACAAAATCTCCATAAACTTAAACGATTGAAAGAAGAAGGCGGAAAGTTTGCGGAATTAGAAAAAATTTTTTATAAATATAATACTCAGCTTCACAAAAGTGATTATCTGGATCTTCGGGATCTTACCCTTCAGACAATTGATTTATTTAAGGGAAGAAAGGATGTATTCGAGACCTATAGAAAGAAGTTCAAGTATGTTTTAGTGGATGATTTTGAGGATATTGATTATCAGCAATTTCGACTTCTGCAAATTTTTGCTGAAGATAAAAGTGACCTCATAGTAGCCGGCAACGTTAAAGAAAGTATTTTTTCTTTTCGGGGAGCAAGGCCGGAAGAAATAAAGAAAAAGTTTATTCAGCAATTCAACCCGCAAATTATAACCATTACTCCGAAAGCAAATGTCTCTTCGGCTAAAATTTTACCTTATAAATTTGATACAGGGAAGGAAGAAAGTTTTTTTATTGCCCGCCGGATTTATAAATTAATAAGAGAAAAAAATAAAAAAGGAGAAACCTTATATTATAAGGATTTTCTTATTCTCTCCCGGGATATAGGAAAAGAAACAGATAGTTTAGTTAATGCGTTGTCGTTTTACCGGATTCCCTGTATAGTGCTGGGGGGGACAGGTTTTTTCAAGCAACCATTAATTATCAGCCTTATTTCCGTTTTACAGGTAATAGATAAATTTAAAAAGAAAAACCTCTCTAATTTTCATGTCATTTGGGCATTAACCACCTTAAATTTTT
>JAGLHV010000311.1 GCA_023143305.1 bacterium
TAAAGATATGGGAATTGTTCCTTTAGGTACTCCGCTAATAGCCGGTCCGGCACTTTTAACCACTTCAATAATTATTGTAGAAGAATACGGATTGTATCCTACTTTGATATCTGTTATAGCTAATATTTTATTAGCCGGATTGATTTTTTTATTATCCACTTTTTTACTTAAGGTTTTTGGTAAATCAGGGTCTAAAGCACTTTCAAAAATAACCAGTCTCCTGCTGGCAGCAATTGCCGTAATGATGATACGCAAAGGTATAACGCAGGTTTTGAGTAATTAGCAAATTATAGTAGGATAGGATATTCTAATAGCAGATTTATATCAATGAGTTTGGGATGAGAGGTTTTTTTAGAGAAAGAATGTTTAGTAATGATATTATAAGATAAAAAATGAGAAAAATTTTTGTGATTTTTAATTTAAAAGAAGAACTAATAAAAATAATTATTTAAGGTTGCTATATAATGGAAATTGCCTATTTTGGTAAATCTTTGTGGAGAAAAAACAGTTATGAATAACGACAGGGTAAAAAATAAAAATCGCAGAAAAATTCAATTGATAGTATGGTGGCTACTCCCCATTATTATCTTTGGCGGTATTATTTTGCCGTACACAGGATATCTTGTATTAGGTATGATGTTAAGCTTTTTAGTTTTATCCGTTTTTAAAGGTCGCTATTGGTGTGGTTGGTTGTGTCCAAGAGGTTCATTTTTAGAAACAATTCTTGTCCATATCAGTAGAAAAGGAAAAATACCTTCTTTTTTTAAAAATATAAGATTTAGATGGATAGTTTTTTTTGTTATGATGAGTTTTATGGTCTTAAGACTAATTCAAACAGGTGGAGCACCGGAAAAAATAGGTTTTGTATTTGTAACAATGTGTATTATAACAACGGTTATTGCTATTCCCCTGGGAATTATCTTTAAGCCAAGAATCTGGTGTGTATTCTGCCCAATGGGTACATTGCAAGGACTACTTGGAAAGGATAAAAATTTATTACATATATCAAAAGATTGTACCCAATGTGGAATATGTAATAAGGTTTGTCCAATCGAAACATCACCGTCATTATTTAAAAATGTTGGAAAAGTAAAAAGCATAGATTGTTTAAAATGCCGGGATTGCAAAACCAATTGTTTAAAGGAAGCTTTAACTTTTAAATAAGAGGGATAATATTTTAATCATTCTTCCTCCTTAGCCATATTCACAGATTTTAAAACCTGAGCAAAAAGATGTAAAAACAACCCTTTTTTCAATATCGGATGTAAGGACTAAATAGAAGTGGCAGGATTTATTTTGCCTTTGGAAAAATACTGTGCTTGAAAATGAGGATCTCAAAGGTGTGTCCTTTTAAAATTAAAATTTTAATAAAAACTATGTACTTTTAATTCTTAAATGACAATGGGGGGGGCTTGAGAGTGCAAAATTATAAACTAAAGGTTAAACATTTTGGACATAACTGGAAGAGATAAAGGATGAATAAATGAACAAAAGATGTTGGTCATCAAAGTCAAGTTTCATCTCTGTTTTTGGGTTAGTTTTTGTGATTTTGTATTTAGTTGGAGGGTGTAACAATGCAACTAAAGAACAGAAATTTATACGAGAGGATGAAGAGATTATATTGAATCGAGGTGACAAAGAAATTGTTTTTAGTATCAGAAAACATGTTTTAGAAACCTATCGTGTTTTAGAGATGAAGATTGAGAAGGACAGAAGGCTTAAAGATGACGGGGTTGTTATTAGTTTGTGGGGAATCCCTTTGCATAAGATGCCGGACAACAGAGCATTTAGCCGCAGTGATGTAAATAAAGGCGAGTTATTTTTTCTTATTCCATCCAATGAATACACAAAAAACAAAGCAATTCGTATTGCTAAAGATAAAAAGTGTTGGCAAAAGGTTAAAATAACAGGTGAGCTGGTG
>JAGLHV010000312.1 GCA_023143305.1 bacterium
TTTTTATTCTGGGAAGAGAAAATAAAATCTGTTAGCTCTGAAATGTTTATTACTACTGACGATGGTTCTTGCGGCCGAAAGGGTTTTGTGACCGAAGAATTAGAATCTTTTATTAAAAACGAAAAATGTGATTTGATTTTTGCCGTAGGGCCGATGGTGATGATGAATGCGGTTTGCCGGGTTTCTGAGCCGTATAAAATAAAAACCATAGTTAGTCTTAATTCGATAATGGTCGATGCCACGGGAATGTGCGGTGCCTGCCGGGTGGAAGTAGGGGGGGAGACGAAATTTGCTTGTGTAGACGGCCCGGATTTTGATGGACATAAAGTCAATTTTCAGTTACTCCTACAGCGTCAAAAAATGTATTTAACAGAAGAAAAAACTATTTTAGAAATGGGAAAAATGAATGGACAAAGAGAATGTCGTTGTAAAAATGAATAAACAGTCTGCCGAAAAGCGGATTGGGAATTTTGATGAAGTGGCTTTAGGGTATAGTGAGGAGCAAGCTATTGCCGAAGCAAGCCGGTGTCTTCAATGTAAGAAGGCTTTTTGTGTTAAAGGGTGTCCGGTAGAAATAGATATCCCGGGATTTATCAAAAAAATTAAAGAAAAAGATTTTTCCGGGGCTATTTTAAAAATTAAAGAGAAAAATAGTTTGCCGGCAATTTGCGGCCGGGTATGCCCCCAGGAAAATCAATGTGAAAAAGAATGTATCTTAGAGAAAAAAAATAAAGGAATAAACATTGGAGGCTTAGAACGGTTCGTTGCTGATTGGGAAATGAAGGGAAAAAACAAACAATCTTTAAAACCAAATATAAAGAAGGTTGTCCCGGAGGAAGGTGTTTTGTCCGCAGTGGCCGTAGTGGGTGGGGGACCGGCGGGATTAACTTGTGCGGCCGATTTAGTTAAATTAGGATATAAAGTAAAGATATTTGAAGCCTTACATCAGGCTGGGGGAGTACTTGTTTATGGTATCCCGGAGTTTCGTTTGCCCAAAGCAATTGTACAAACAGAAGTAGAGTATATTCAGCATCTTGGTGTAGAACTTGAGAATAATCAAATTATTGGAAAAACATATACCCTGGATGATTTATTTCAACAAGGATATAAGGCAATTTTTCTGGGTATCGGAGCGGGATTACCCCGATTTATGAATATTCCCGGTGAAAATTTAAACGGCGTTTATTCGGCTAATGAATTTCTTACCCGGGCTAATTTAATGAAAGCATATCGTTTTCCTGAGTATGCAACACCGATTAAACGAGGCAAAAAAGTAGCGGTAATCGGAGGAGGAAATGTAGCGATGGATTCCGCCCGGGTAGCTTTACGCCTGGGAGCGGAAAATGTTTATATTGTTTATCGTCGCTCCATGGATGAAATGCCGGCAAGAAAAGAAGAAATTGAAAATGCTCAGGAAGAAGGAATTGAGATGAAATTTTTAACTGTGCCTGTCCGTATTTTAAGTAAAAAAGAAGGATGGGTAAGTAGCATGGAATGTTTAGAGGTTAAATTAGGAGAACCGGATGAATCCGGCCGCAGAAGGCCTTTGCCGATAGAAAATTCCGAATTTGAGTTGGAGGTGGACGAAGTAATTGTAGCAGTGGGGACCAAAGCTAATCCCTTATTTCTTTCTACTGTTCCGGATTTAAAGATGAACAAGTGGGGTTATATTGTTACCGATGAAAAAACAGGGAAAACATCCAAAGAAAAGGTTTGGGCCGGAGGGGATATCGTTACCGGTTCGGCTACGGTTATAGAAGCAATGGGAGCAGGTAAGCAAGCTGCTCAGTCAATAGATGAATATTTAAAAGCTGGAGATTAATTTTGTAATTTCCCGTAACTTGTTATGAGATTACCTTGTTGAGTTCCCCCCTTTGAAAAAGGGAGCTAGGGCACTACTGTCCCGATGTTTTTG
>JAGLHV010000313.1 GCA_023143305.1 bacterium
CCTCTCCGATGATCCGGTTAAGCGCGATACAATTAATTGCTAAAATTTATGAAAATCTTTCCTCTATTGACGATGAAAAACTATTAACTATTATGCAAGAGAAAATATTCGAATCTTTAGAAAAAGAAACAAGCACCGAAGCACATAAACAAATTACTAAACTTTTAATCAAACGAGCACACGATTTCCTGCTAAAAAAAGATACTGACAATTTACTGCTGATAATTAAAACATTTAAACAAGCCCTGTTTTCTTCGCAAGAAAAAGAAAAAACCAGAATTATTAATATTTCCTTAGAAAAAATAGCTTACGAATCAAAAGAACTTCTTTTAACCGATTTTAAATCTGTAAATCAAAAAAAGCATGAAACCTCCCTGCAAATAACTTCCGCATTAGGGAATTCATGCACAAAATTTCTTATAGAAGCTATTAAAGAAGTAGACGATTTACGCATACGAAAAAATCTGGCAAAGATATTAAAAAGTGTCGGAAACGAAGGAATAATTTCTTTGCGTAATGAATTAAATCTTGGTTTATCCGTTTCCTCTTTGAAAAAAATAATAGAAATTCTTGACGAATTTAAAATTGAACCCTTTCTCATTCAATTAGAGACACTTAGTACTTTCCCCGACCCTTCAATAAAAAAAGATATTATCTCTGTTCTTACTAAAACGAACAGCAGCCAAATAAGCACTATCTTAATCAAATTCCTGAGCGACAGCGATTTATCTATCAGGAAAGAAGCAATAAAAGGCCTGGGAAAATTAAAAGACACTGAAGCAGTTGACGAATTAATCCAACTGTTTAAAAAATCAAAGGATACTTCCTTTCAGGAAGAAATTTGTATAGCTTTAGGACAAATGGAAAGTGAAAAAACTTTTCCTTTCTTAACAAAATTACTAAAAAGAAGGAAAAAATTCTTTGGATTACGAAAAGGAACTGATGAACGCCTCCGCCTGCGCATAGCCTGGTCTTTGCGAAACATTCCCGGAGACGACACAAAAAAAGTTCTTTCGGAAACAGTACAAAAAGATAAAAGCAAACTAGTCCAACAAATTGCTACCGAATCATTAGATGTATTGGAAAAAAAATCTTCTTCATGATATAAATCATAAATATCATGATATAACCAATCTCACTTTTATTCCTTTAATCTTTTAAATGAGTATCCACATAAATAGCTAATATTTCCTGTACATTACGGGGTGGGAGAATCACAAAATAGTGGTCGATAATACAATGCCCCATTTCATGAGCTAATACTCCTTCTGAAATATGTTCAGTACTGATATAAATAGTATTGGTTTTATAAATATAAAAAGAGAGGGCTTTGTTTTCTCCCTTAAACATTTTACGGTATACCCTGTTCAGCTGTTTCTGGTTTAAATAAATCCTTATTTTGACATTTATCCCCCTGGGATACATATTTAAAATTTCTTCAGCCTTCCTGAAAATAATATCAAACTTTCGCTTTACTTTTTCACTAATGCTTTTAGTTTTTATTTTAGAATTTATAATCTTTTTCTTGAAATCCAAAGAAATAGAGGATACATCGACATTAGAGTTTATTTTTTTAAGTTCACTATAGCTTAAAAAATATATTTCACAATATTCACTATTTATCTTTTTCCATTTTTGTGCTGCCCAGCCAAAAGAACCGCACCAGCACAATAATAAACAACTACTTAATATACCTATCCTCAGCTTAAGCATAATCTCCCCAATTGCTATTCACCTTAACCAATTTGTTATTCCTCATTACAGATTAGTATTTTGCTTGCTTTACAAGCACTGTCACAAATAGTTGCGTCATACATTGTCATAAACTATTTTTGACTCTTCTTTCAAATTCCCAAATCCCAACTTCAAACTTCAAACTTTTTTTAACTAATAACTCATAACTAATAACTTAT
>JAGLHV010000314.1 GCA_023143305.1 bacterium
GGATTTTATTATGATTTTGATAAAGCAACTTCTTTTACCCCGCAGGATTTAGAAATTATTTCTTCCAAAATGAAAGAAATAATTGCTTTGGATTTACCTTTTGTAAAAGAAGAAATAAAAAAAGAGAGAGCGTTAAAATTTCTCAAAGAAAAAGAAGAAATATATAAAATAGAAATAATAGAAGAAATTCAGGATGAGAAAGTTTCCCTGTATAAACAGGGTTCGTTTGTTGATTTGTGCAAAGGGCCTCATCTTAAATCCACAGGGAAAGTCAAATATTTTAAGCTTTTGAGTGTTGCCGGGGCTTATTGGCGTGGGGATGAAAAGAGGCAAATGTTACAAAGAATTTATGGAACGGCTTTTTTTGATCGAAAGGAATTAGCTAAGTACTTGTTGTCTTTAGAGGAAGCAAAAAAAAGGGACCATCGTAAAATAGGAAAAGACCTTGATCTTTTTAGTATTCATGAAGAAGGAGGGCCCGGATTAATTTACTGGCATCCCAAGGGTTGTATGATTAGGGATATAATTGAGACTTTTTGGAAGAAAGAACATCGCAAAGCCGGATATCAAATGCTTTCTATTCCTCATCTGGCTAAGATTGATCTCTGGAAAACCAGTGGGCACTGGGATTTTTATCAGGAGAATATGTATTCCCCCATAGATATTGAGGGGCAGCAATATATTATTAAGCCGATGAATTGCCCGGGGCATATTTTAATCTATAAAACAAAATTACGCAGCTATCGGGATTTACCCATTCGCTGGGCGGAATTAGGCACTGTTTACCGGTACGAACGTTCCGGGGTATTACATGGTTTGATGAGGGTAAGAGGGTTTACTCAGGATGATGCCCACATTTTTTGCCGGGAAGACCAATTAGAAGAAGAGATTATTTCGGTTATTGAATTTGTTTTATTTATTTTAAAAAGTTTTGGTTTTAATGATTTTGAGGTTTTTCTTAGTACGCGTCCCCCTAAATATGTGGGAACTGTTGAAGAGTGGGATAAGGCGACCGAGGCACTTAAAAAGGCCCTGGAAAAAGTAGGACTTGCCTATCAGGTTGACCCCGGGGAAGGTGTATTTTATGGCCCTAAAGTAGATATAAAAATTAAAGATTGCCTGAAAAGGTCATGGCAGTGTTCTACCGTGCAGGTGGATTTTAATTTGCCCGAGCGTTTTGATGTTAAATACCGGGATAAAGAAGGGGGAGAACATACTGCAGTTATGATTCATCGGGCATTAATGGGTTCTTTGGAGCGGTTCTTTGGTATTTTAATTGAACATTATGCCGGTGCTTTTCCTTTATGGCTGGCTCCGGAGCAGGTGCGTATTATTACTATTACCAATAATCAGGAAGAATATGCTAAAGGAATTTTAAAAACTTTAAAAGAAGCTGATATCCGTGCAGAGGTTGACCTGGAAAATGAAAAATTAGGATATAAAATAAGGCAGGCCCAGATGCAAAAAATTCCTTATATGCTGGTATTAGGGCAAAAAGAAGCAGAGTCCCAAACTGTTGCCGTGCGTAAAAAAAACGGCGAAAACCTGGGACAATTAAAAATTGCTGATTTGATAATCAGACTGCAGCAGGAGATAAAAGAGAAGAAATAAAAGATAAAGACAGGCACAAAGGCATCGAGGTACAAAGACAGAAACGACAGTTATAAGTTACGAGTTATTAGTTATAAGTTTAAAAAAATAAAAAGACAGAAACAAAAGACTGCAAATGGCAAATGGCGAATAGCATTATTTAGTCATAAGTAGTCAAAAAATAGTCAAACATAGAGATGTTATTGTAGGGGTGAACCCCTGTGTTCACCCGAATGAGGAAAATAAAGGCAAAATATGTTTTTCTCTAGACGCATGATTTTACCCTTTGGGCACGCAAAAACAAGCTAAAAA
>JAGLHV010000315.1 GCA_023143305.1 bacterium
TTTAATAAGGAAAGGAAATATAAATTGAATACAGTTAGAGTACGTTTTGCCCCGAGTCCAACAGGGTTTCTTCATATTGGTGGTGCCCGGACAGCTCTTTTCAGTTGGCTTTTTGCCCAGCACCATAAAGGGATTTTTGTTTTGCGTATTGAGGATACAGACGAAAAACGTTCTACTTTACCGGCAATAAAAGCTATTATGGAGGGGATGTCCTGGTTGAATTTGGGTTGGGATGAAGGACCTGAAATCGTAGAACAGGGTTCAGAATTTAAAACAGAGAATAAAGGAGATTACGGACCGTATTTTCAGACGCAAAGATTGGATGTTTATCGAAAATATGCAGAACAATTGATTAATCAGAAAAAAGCTTATCGTTGTTATTGTTTGCCGGAAGAATTGGAACAAAAAAGGAAAGAGGCGTTAAAAAAAGGATTGCCTCCTAAATATGATCGGCAATGCAAGCATCTCTCTCCCCGGGAAGAGGAAAAAAAGAAACAGGAAGGAAGAAAAGCGGTAATTCGGTTTTGTATGCCTGATGTGGGGGAAACAGAAATTAATGATTTGGTTAAGGGAAAAGTCGTTTTTAAAAATTCCCTTTTAGATGATTTTGTTATTTTAAAATCTTCCGGGGTTGCTACTTATAATTTTGCGGTAGTTGTGGACGATGCGATGATGAAGATTTCCCATATAATTCGCGGGGATGACCATCTGTCCAATACCCCCAGACAAATACTTTTATATCAGGCATTGGAATGGGATTTGCCTCAATTTGCTCATGTTCCAATGATTTTAGGGGCTGATAAAACACGACTGAGTAAACGTCACGGGGCTACTGCGCTGAGTGAATATAAGGAAAAGGGTTTTTTACCTGAGGCAATGATAAATTATTTAGCTCTTTTGGGGTGGTCTACGGAAGATAGTCAGCAGATATTTAGTCGTGAGGAATTAATTAATAAATTTTCTTTAGAGGGGTGCGGCCGGTCTTCGGCAATTTTTGACCAGGATAAATTACTCTGGATGAATGGAGAATATATTCGTAAAATGGGAATAGATGAATTGACGGAAAAATCTTTTAAGTGGTTGAGAGAAGCGGATTTAGTAAATGGAGCTCTTAGTTGGGATAAAGTATCGGCAGGGAAAAAAGAAAAAATCAAAAAAGCGGTTAGTCTGGAACATGAGAAAATAAAACTTCTTGCAGAAGTTCCTTCTTTGGTAGACTATATGCTTAAAGAGGAAATTGAATATGATTCCAGGGCAGTGGAAAAAACTTTAAAAAAAGAGAATGTGATAGAAATTCTTGAGAATATAAAAGATTCCCTGAAGGAATTAGAAGATTTTTCTATAGGTGGTTTGGAAGAAGGAGTGAGGGCTTTTTGTTTAAAAAAAGAATTAAAAACAAGTAAAGTTTTTCATCCTTTGAGGGTGGCAACATCCGGCCGGATGCAAGGCCCGGGATTGTTTGCTTTACTTGAGTTTTTAGGGAAAGAAAAAGTAGTAAAAAGAATAGAAGAATCTATTTTATTATTTGGAGGGAGTAAATGAACAACAATATTCAACCTAATATTTATTTGGTAAATTTAGTGATTTCTCTTTCTCAGACAGGGATGTTGCAATTAGGTAAAATTGTAAATCCTATGACAGGAAAAGAAGAAAAAAATCTTGAGCAGGCGAAGGTAACTATTGGTATGTTAGAGATGTTGAAAGAAAAAACAGCGGGGAATTTGACTAAAGAGGAAGAAAAAATGATGGCGGAGGTTGTTTCCAATCTTCAACTGAATTATGTAGATGAGGTTAATAAAGCTACTACGAAAACCGAGGAAAAAGAGGTACAAAAAGAAAAAGGTAGTTCTTCCCAGGAACAGGAAAAAGACCAAAAGGGAGATTCTTTTCCCAAGAAAGA
>JAGLHV010000316.1 GCA_023143305.1 bacterium
GTTGTAATTGAATTAAAAAATCCTGTTGATGAAAATGCAACTATAATGACCGCTTTTAATCAATTTGAGACTTACAAATCACAGATTCCTTCTTTGTTTAATTATAACGAGATTTTAATTATCAGTGATGGCTTCAAAGCGAAAGCAGGGACAATCACTTCAAATCGGGAATGGTTTCTACCATGGAAAACCATTGACGGCATTGAAAAAGCTTCTGTCGGTATGCCGGAGATAGAAGTGCTTATCAGGGGAATGTTACAAAAAAGTATTTTTGTTGATTTAATACAACATTTTGTAGTTTTTGAGCAGGAACGAGATAGTTTATTAAAGAAAATAGCCGCATATCATCAATATCATGCAGTTAATGCGGCAATTATAGCTACATATCGAGCGATGGGATTGCCGCAACCCTCATCCCCGGCCCTTCTCCCAGGGAGAGAAGGGTGTCAATATCGGGGGGGATTTAATTTTTCCGGACTAGTGAAAGAAGTCAGAGAATTACGAACAAAACAGACTTCAGCTGAAGAAATTCTTTGGGCATTGTTGAGAAATAGAAAGTTTTTAGGATTAAAATTCAGGCGGCAGCATCAAATAGGTTCTTATATTGTTGATTTCTATTGTGTTGAGAAATTCTTGATTATTGAATTAGATGGAAGCATTCATAATTCAACTGCGCAAATAAAAAAAGACACTAAAAGAGATGCTTATTTGCAAAGTTTGGGTAATACAGTTATTCGTATTAAAAACGAAGAGTTATTTAATAATCCTGAAGCTGTTTTATCTAATATAGCAAAACCCTCTCCCTGTGGGAGAGGAAAGGGTGAGGGTAACGCCGATAAACGTATCGGCGTTATATGGCACACACAAGGGTCAGGAAAAAGTCTAAGTATGGTGTTTTATACCGGAAAACTCGTACTTTCTATGGATAATCCGACTGTCGTCGTTATAACTGACAGAAATGATCTGGATGACCAATTATTTGGGACTTTTAGCAGGTGTCATCAACTTATAAGACAAGAGCCTGTTCAGGCTGATTCACGGGATAAATTAAAGAAATGTCTTAAGGTCGCTTCCGGGGGAGTAGTATTTACCACCATTCAAAAATTCTTTCCCGATATAAAAGGCAACAAATATCCACAACTTTCCGACAGAAGAAATATTGTGGTAATTGCTGATGAAGCTCATAGAAGTCAGTATGATTTTATTGATGGTTTTGCCAGACATATGAGAGATGCATTACCCAACGCCTCTTTCATTGGATTTACCGGTACACCGATTGAGACTCACGATAGAAACACCCGTGCAGTTTTTGGTGACGAAATTGATATTTACGATATTGAGCAAGCGGTAAATGATGGGGCAACGGTTCGTATTTTTTATGAAAGCAGATTAGTTAAATTAGAATTAAAAGAAAAAGAAAAAATTACCCTTGATCCTGATTTTGAAGAAGTGACCGAAGGAGAGGAAATTGCCAAAAAAGAACAATTGAAAAGCAAATGGGCAAGAATGGAAGCTATTGTCGGGAGTGAAAAAAGAATCAAACAAATTGCTAAGGATATTATGGAACATTTCCAAAAACGCCTTGATGTGATTAAAGGGAAAGCAATGATTGTTTGTATGAGTAGACGGATATGTATAGAGCTGCACAATGAAATTATCAAATTAAAGCCTGATTGGTATCATCAGGATGATAATAAAGGCCTTATTAAAGTGATTATGACCGGTGCAGCAAGTGATCCGGTAGAGTGGCAGGAACACATAAGAAATAAGCAAAGGCGTAGAGAAATCGGTGATAGGATGAAAGATGCTGCGGATTTTTTAAAAATAGTTATTGTCAGGGATATGTGGCTTAC
>JAGLHV010000317.1 GCA_023143305.1 bacterium
AGGGAGGCGAAGGGGCTCGGTTTTAATTCCCCGCAGCAAGCTGTGGGGTAGTTTATTTTTTTAGTAAGCTGGTTTTAATAAATTTAAAAATTATTTTTATGGGGGAAGAAAGGGAGGATAAGTTTATGCGTAGTAACCGAGTAAAAAAAGGAATTGAAAGGACCCCGAATAGAGCGTTGTTGTTAGCTACCGGATTAAGTAAGAGTGATTTTAGCAAACCTTTTGTGGGGATAGCTTCTGGTTTTACTGATTTAATTCCCGGACATGTAGGTATGCGTGACTTAGAACGGATGGTAGAAAGGGGAATAAGTAGCGGAGGAGGTGTTCCTTTTGTTTTTGGGATACCGGGAATTTGTGACGGTGTGGCTATGGGGCATATTGGTATGCATTATTCTCTTCCTTCCAGGGAATTAATTGCTGATATGGTAGAATGTGTTGCCGAGGCACATTGTTTGGATGGTTTAATTCTTTTAACTAATTGTGATAAGATTACTCCCGGGATGTTAATGGCTGCCGCCCGGTTAAATATTCCCTGTATAATAGTTACTGCCGGGCCAATGCAGTCGGGGATGTACAAACAAAAAAGACGTTCGTTAGTTAAAGATACCTTTGAAGCTGTAGGTAATTTTAAAGCCAAGAAAATATCCCAGGATGTTTTAGAAGCATTGGAAATAGAAGCCTGTCCGGGTCAAGGATCTTGCCAGGGATTATATACTGCCAATACAATGTCCTGTCTTACCGAAGCTATGGGTATGTCTTTAGTTGATTGTGCTACTGCTATGGCTGGGTCGGCTAAGAAAAAGAGAATTGCTTATGCTTCAGGAGAAAGAATTATTGATTTGATTAAACATAATGTGTCTGCACGAAAAATTATGACTAAGGAATCTTTTGTTAATGCTATTGTTGTAGATATGGCTCTGGGAGGTTCTACTAATACAATATTACATTTGATGGCAATTGCCCGGGAAGCAGGAGTAGAATTATCCTTGAGTTTATTTGATGAAATTTCCCGAAAAGTTCCCCATATTGCCAATATTCGTCCGGGAGGAAATTATTTTATGGAAGATTTAGAATATGCCGGAGGAATAAAAGCTGTTTTATCTGTATTAAGAAATAAATTAAAAAGTAATCCTACTGTTAGTGGAAATGATATTTTAGAAATTACTAAACTGGCTAAAGTGGAAAACTCAGAAGTAATTAGAAGTCAGAAAAAAGCTTACCATAAGGAAGGAGGAATAGCCATTCTTTATGGTAATTTGGCTCCCGAAGGGTGTGTGGTAAAGCAGGCAGCGGTTAAAGAAAAAATGATGAAGTTTTCCGGAAAAGCGGTTGTTTTTGAAAATGAAGAGCAGGCAATGAAAGCAATTATAGATAGGAAAATAAAGAAGGGATCGGTAATTGTTATTCGTTATGAAGGGCCCAAAGGCGGGCCGGGAATGCGAGAAATGCTTTCCCCTACAGCTGCTTTAATGGGAATAGGCTTGGATGACCGGGTAGCGTTAATTACCGATGGAAGATTTTCGGGAGGGACTAGAGGCCCGTGTATCGGACATATTTCGCCGGAAGCGGCAGAAGGAGGAGCTCTGGCTATAGTACAAAATGGCGATCTTATCCATATAGATATTCATAAACGGAAGATAGATGTTAGGTTAACCGATATGGAAATAAAATTGCGTTTGGCTAAATGGAAGCCACCTCAGATGAAAATTAAAAAGGGATATTTAAAAAGATATGCAGGAATGGTTACTTCTGCAAGTGAGGGTGCAGTGGTGAAATAGGCCGATAATAAAAAAATTATTAGTTATGAGTTATAAGTTGAAAAAA
>JAGLHV010000318.1 GCA_023143305.1 bacterium
AGAAGAAAGAAGAAGAAATGCGTAAAAAGGAAGAGAAAATGCATAAGAAAGAGGTTTCTAAACCAGCTACTTATCGAAACGAAAATATATTGATAGTTGATAGTGATAATCAATCAACAACTTTTTTGTCTGACATTTTAAAAAATGAAGGGTATTCTGTTACCTGTGCTTCTACTCAGGAAAAAGCTATTGAAAGTGTTGGTAAAATTGTTTTCAATGTAATATTAGTTGAATCACAATTATCCGGGGGAAAAGGCATAGATACTATTAAGAAACTTAGAAAAGTTGATAAGAATGCTTGTTATATTATTATATTTGATGAATTTGATACAGAAGAATTCAAGAAGAAAAAAATGGGAGAGTACATTGATACATATTTGGTTAAGCCTATTTTTGATGATCAATTAAAAGAAATAATAAGGAAAGCAATAAAAAAATGGGAGAAACCAAGTCAAAAAAGTATAATTTTTAAGGAAGAGGAAAACCAGGAGCAACTAGCAAAAGAATTTTTGAAAGCAAGTGGGAATAGGTATCATATAATTAAAAAAATAGGAAGAGGGGGATTTGCTTCTGTTTATAAAGCGTGGGCTGTAAACCTGGAGAAATTTGTTGCAATTAAAAAAATACATAAATCTTTTTCTCAAGAGGCTAAATTTTTGGATATGTTTCGAGATGAAGCGGTTAATAGTTCTAAATTGGAGCATGAAAATATTGTCCGGGTTATTGATTTTTTAAAAACAAAAGACAATATCTATTATATTATCATGGAATATGTTAAAGGTTGCAATCTCCATGATATTCTTAAAAGATGCCAGGAAAAGAATAAAAAAATTTCTTTGGATTTAGCAGCACATATTATTAGCGAAGTTTTAAAAGGTCTTAAATATGCTCATTCTAAAGTGGATGAAGTCACAGGAGAGCCTTTATCTATTGTTCACCGTGATGTTTCTCCGGGGAATATTATGATTTGTTTTGATGGGAGGGTTAAAATCACTGATTTTGGAATTGCTAAGGCAACCACCCGTTATATAGCTAAGGCGAAGAAAGGGGCTTTGAGAGGAAAAGTTGCTTATATGTCTCCTGAACAGGCCATGGGAGATGTTGAACTGGATTATCGTTCGGATATTTATTCTATAGGTATAGTTCTATATCGATTATTGACCGGTCGGTGGCCGTTTGAAGGCAATACAGATTATAATGTCTGGGAAAAAGTAAAGAAAGGGAAAATAGATCTAGATGTTTTAGGAGATTTAACAGTTCCTGACGGCTTAATTAAAGTAGTATCAGAATCTTTAAGAAAAGACCGCGAAAAAAGATATCAACATGATGAAGATATGTTTGTTGATTTACAGGAATATCTCCATAAACAAAAAAAATATTCTCACATGTTAATGCAGGAGTTCAAGAAATTTATATATGAGATCCTTGGAAAAGAAATAAGAGAGGAAGAAAAAAGTTCTAAAAAAGAGAGTACCCTTTCTCGCAGAGTAGCAATTGAGCAGGAAGCAATGGTAAAAGAGGATGTTGCTGATAGGGCTATTACCGATGATTTTTCCTCAAAGCAAAAACCATTTTTTACTCTTCCTGAAATTGAAGAAGTGAAAGAAGCACAAGAAGAAATAAAACACGAAAAAGTAGAAGAAAAAGAAATAAAAGTAGAAAAAGAGATAAGAAAAGAAAAGGAGAAGGAAGAGATAGAATTCCATGAAGAAGCAAGGGAAAAAACCGTATTTGATTTTGTTCTGGATACAGCTAATAGATATAAAAAAATGATTATTAAAATAACTTTAAGTTTATTC
>JAGLHV010000319.1 GCA_023143305.1 bacterium
GAGAAAAACATATTTTGCCTTTATTTTCCCTGTTCTGACTCTTGACTCATAAATACCAATTGAAACCAATGTAACCAATCCAAACTGTTTTAACTATTTCTTTTTTTCTTTCTTTATAAATCTGTATTCTATTTCTCCCGGTTTAAGCAGTCCTAATTCTCTCCGGGCAATTTCTTCAACATAAAAAGAATCTTCCTGTACGATATAAAGTTGTTGTTTGATTTTTTCATTTTCTTCTTTTAATTTAACTAAGTCCCTTTTCATCCTATTAATCCGAATATAATTTTTTACCACGCTGCGGAATTTGTTATTCCCAAAAAGAAATAAAAAAACAACTATTGTTACAAACAAAACAACCCTGTTTTTGAAAATTTTTTTTCTGTATTTTTTACCCATTAATTTATTATTTTTCTAATTTAGATTTAAACTGTTTTAAGATTATAAAAAACACTTTCTCCTTTAAATTTAGCGACCTGCCCTAAATTTTCTTCTATTCTTAATAATTGATTATACTTAGCTAAACGATCTGTCCGGGAAGCCGAACCGGTTTTAATTTGTCCGGCATTGGTTCCCACCACAACATCAGCAATAGTAGTATCTTCTGTTTCTCCGGAACGATGAGAAACAACCGAAGTATAACCTGCTCTTTTTGCCATCTCAATTGCATCAAGAGTTTCGGTCAATGTCCCTATTTGATTCAATTTGATAAGAATAGAATTTGCTATTCCTTTTTTAATGCCTTCTGCCAACCGGGTAGTGTTAGTTACAAATAGATCATCCCCGACTATCTGAATCTTTTTTCCTAATTTATCAGTCATTGTTTTCCATCCGGACCAATCATTCTCGGCTAATCCATCCTCTATGGAAATTATTGGATACTTTCCAACCAACGAACTATAAAACTCTATCATCTCATTAGAATCTTTTTCTTTATTCTTCTTTTCCCCTTCCAAAACGTATTTACCATTTTTATAAAATTCACTGGCCGCAGGATCCAGGGCAATACATACTTCTTTCCCCGCTTTATAACCACTTTTTTCAATTGCTGCCATAATTACCTGCAATGCTTCTTCGTTAGAGGAAAGATTAGGAGCAAAGCCGCCTTCATCACCCACTGCTGTATTGAAATTTTTAGCTTTTAACACTCCTTTTAGAGCATGAAAGATTTCAACTCCCATTCTTATGCTTTCTTTGAAATTTTTTGCTCCCAAAGGAACAATCATAAACTCCTGTATATCCACATTATTATCTGCGTGCTGCCCTCCATTGATAATATTCATCATAGGTACAGGCAGCTCTTTTGCGTTTACTCCACCAATATATTGATATAAAGGCAGGCAAAGAGATTTTGCCGCTGCTTTAGCACAAGCCAAAGAAACTCCTAAAATAGCATTTGCACCTAATTTACTTTTATTTTCCGTTCCGTCTAAGTTTATCATCATTTGATCAATATTAACCTGGTCGGTAACTTCTTTATTTATTAATTCCGGAGTTATTATACTTCTAATATTTTCTACTGCCTGTAATACTCCTTTTCCTTTATACCTTTTTTCATCTTTATCCCTTAATTCCACTGCTTCATGTTCCCCTGTAGATGCACCGGAAGGAACTGCTGCCCTACCCATTACTCCCGAGGAAAGTATAACATCCACTTCTATTGTAGGATTGCCTCTTGAGTCCAAAATTTCTCTTGCTTTTACTTCTTTAATCCGTTCCATTTTTTTACTCCTTTTTTTTATAATTTTTATTCTAAACTTATTTTTGCGTGCCCAAATAGTAAAATTACGCTGTAAGAGAAA
>JAGLHV010000032.1 GCA_023143305.1 bacterium
GATTTATCCAGTATTCCGAAAAAAATGTTAATTGTTGGGGGGGGGGTAATTGGTTGTGAGTTTGCCGGTATATTCAGCCAGTTAGGCAGCCAGGTAACAATAGTAGAAATGATGTCCCAGATTTTACCCGGAAAGGATGAAGAAGTAGCCCGTTGTCTGGTTAATATTTTGTCACGTAAAGGAATAGATGTTTATACTAATGCCAGGGTCGAAAGCATAAAAAATGCTTCCTCTTCTTTAATTTGTAAACTTGACAATGGCCGGGAATTTCAGGTGGATAAAGTTGTTGTGGCTGTTGGCCGGCATTTAAATACGGATAATATTGGTCTGCAGAAAGCAGGAATTTTAACTCAGGAAGGAAAAATTTTAGTAAATGAAAGAATGCAGACAAATATTCCTAATTTTTATGCAGCAGGAGATATTACCGGGGGGCCTTATTTAGCTCATTTAGCTTCTTTAAAAGGATTGATTGCCGCAGAAAATGCTTGTGGGAAAGAAAAAGTTTTTAATTATCGTGCAATTCCTGAATGCATATATACTTATCCTGAAGTAGCCAGTATCGGTTTAACTTGTAACCAGGCTAAAAACAGGAATAGGCCGGTAAAAGTAGGTAAAGCAATGTTTATGGCTAATGGAAGAGCATTGACTCTGGACCAAAGAGAAGGTTTTATAAAGGTAATTTCCGATGTAGATAACGGGGAAATTTTAGGCGTTCATATTGTTGGTGCTCAGGCAAGCGAATTGATTAATCTAATTTCTTTGGCTATGAATAGAGGATTAAAAGTGGTGGATTTGATTGAGAGTGTTTATGCTCATCCTACTTTGGCGGAATGTATTAAGGAAGCAGCAGAAAAAGTTTTAAATTAGAACTTCAAGTAAAAAAAGCAAGTTAAATTCGGATTTTGTTTGTTTGGGATAAACAGAATTTGAATTAAAATTGATGGAATATAAAAAATAAATGGACAAGGAAAGCAAAAAAAGGAAAATAGAGAAAATAAAAATACGAGGGTTGGTTCGTCAGTCCGGGTGGATTTTTTTAATTTGGGGAATAGTAGTAGCAATAAAGGGGTTGTTAGATGCCTTTCTTTTGAATCCTCCGTCAGAGTTTATTTCTCTGGATGAATGGTTAAGATATGCCGGATTTGAAATTATTTATGGGATTGCTTGCCTGGGGGTGGGAATACTTTTATTTAAATTTTCTAGAAGAGTGAAAGAATATGTTGTCAGGGATAAAGAAGAATAAAAAAAATTTGAAAATAAATAGCTAAAGGCTGATGATAAAGGACAGTGTTTAGGTGTCAGGATTTAGAACAAGGAAAATAAAGGCAAAATATGTTTTTCTCCGGGTGCGTAATTTTACCTTATGGGCATGCAAAAACAAGCTAAAATTCGATATATCGTTCAAAACACATTTTATCTTTATTTTTAGATGATATAAAAAGTGTCAACTATTTTAGGACAGGATAGTTAATCGATAAAGTGTTAGAGGATGTAAGGTTTAAAGGGAGGATAAAAATTTAAATGAGTAATGATAAAAAATTTTCAATAAATTATAGTGAAAAGTTAAAAACGCTTCCTCCTTATTTATTTGGAGCAATTGATATTTTGAAAAAAGCAGCTTATGAGAAAAAATTAGATGTAATTGATTTAGGGATGGGTAATCCTGATTTACCTACACCGGAACATATTATTGAACGACTATGCGATACAGTAAAAAATCATTCACGGTCGCATCGTTATCCGCAAGCCAAGGGAATGCCCAAATTTAGAAAAACAGTAGCTCAATGGTGCAAAAGCAGATTTGATTTTGAATTAGATCCTCAATCGGAAGTTTTAGCTTTAATTGGTTCAAAAGAGGGAATTGCTCATTTATGTATGGCTTATTTGGATCCGGGGGATATAGCTCTGGTTCCTAATCCTGCTTATCCGGTTCATTTTAACGGGGTACTTTTAGCCGGTGGAACTGTTTATGATTTACCTCTCTTGCCGGAAAATAATTACTTGCCGGATTTAAAAAAGATTCCGGAAGAGATTGCCTTAAAAGCGAAAATTATGTTTTTAAATTATCCCAATAATCCAACTACTGCTGTCGTTGATAATTTAGATTTTTTTAAGGAAGTGGTTTCGTTTGCCAGACAATATAATATTATTGTCTGTCACGATAATGCTTATTCGGAATTATGTTTTGATGGTTATAAAGCTCCTTCTTTTTTGCAGACACCGGGAGCGAAAGAAATAGGAATCGAATTTTTTTCTTTTAGTAAGACCTATAATATGGCCGGTTGGAGGCTGGGGTTTGTAGTAGGGAATGCGGATATTTTAAGACCGTTGGAAAAATTAAAAAGTTACCTTGATTATGGTGTGTTTACCGCTATCCAATTAGCCGGGGTATGTGCTCTTAAAGATTCTCAGGAATGTGTAGAAAAAACAGTTCAGGTTTATCAAAAAAGAAGAGATATAATGGTAAAAGGATTGAATAAGCTGGGGTGGCCGGTAGAAATGCCCAAAGCAACTATGTATTTATGGACAGCTTTACCTGATAAATATAAACATTTAAGTTCTTTGCAATTTGCTGAGTTACTTATTGAAAAAACGGGAATTGCTGTTGCTCCGGGAGCAGGATTTGGAACATATGGTGATGCTTATGTAAGAATGGCTTTAATTACCCACAATAATCGTTTTCATGATGCTTTGTTAAGGTTAAAAAAATTTCTTAAGTAATCGTTTTTGTTCATATAATATAGAAAGGAAAAGATGTTTTTCTTATGAAAAAGATAATAAATCTTGGTTTAATCGGTTTGGGTACAGTTGGGACAGGTGTGGTAAAAATCTTAAGAGATAATCTCTCTTTAATTGAGAAAAAAGCAGGAACGAAGGTAAGGATAAAGAAAATTTGTGATAAAGATTTTAAATCTTCCCGAAAGATAAAAGTAGATAAAAAACTTTTAACCGGAGATATTGCTGAAATTTTAAATGATCCGGAAATTGATATAGTGATTGAATTAATTGGAGGAGAAGAACCGGCGAGAAGGATTATATTGGAGGCGATGAAAAGGGGGAAACATATTGTTACTGCTAATAAATCGCTTTTATCTAAACACTGGGATGATATTTTTAGTTCTGCTAAACAAAATAAGGTTGCTGTTTATTTTGAAGCCAGTGTTGCCGGAGGAGTTCCTGTAATCCAATCTTTAAATGAGGGATTAGCTGCTAACAGAATTAAGTCGATTTTAGGAATTTTAAACGGAACCACTAATTATATTCTCACTAAAATGACTAAAGAGGGAATAAATTTTAAAGATGCTTTAAAAGAAGCTCAAAAAAAAGGTTTTGCCGAAGCTAATCCCGAATTAGATATAGAAGGTATAGATGCTGCACAGAAAATAGCTATTCTTTCTTCAATTGCTTTTGGGGCATGGATAAATCCCGGGGAAATTTTTTGTGAAGGCATTACTGCTATTACAAAGGAAGACATTAAGTATGCACGAGAAGAATTTGGATATATTTTAAAACTCCTGGCTACGGTTAAAAATACTGACAGGGAAATAGAAGTAAGGGTTCATCCTACACTGGTTCCGGTTGAACACTTGTTAGCATCGGTAGAGGATGAGTTTAATGCTATTTATATTAGCGGTGATGCTGTGGGAGAAACGATGTTTTATGGTAAAGGAGCAGGCCAGATGACTGCGGCCAGTGCTGTAGTCAGTGACATTATTTATCTTTCGCGAAATGTTTATAATGGTATTGCCGGTAAAGTCCCTTATGTAACTTATCAACGGGATAAAAAAGTACGAATAAAACAAATAGATAAAATAGAAACAAAATACTACATAAGATTTTCTACTATTGACCGTCCGGGTGTTCTGTCCAAGATTTCCGGTATTTTAGGGGAAAATAATGTAAGTATTGCTTCTTGTTATCAAAAGGAAAGGGCTGTATCTCGAGAAGTACCTATAATTATGATTACCCATAAAGCAAAAGAGGGGGATTTACAGAAAGCATTACGGCAGATAAATCAATTATCCGTAGTAAGAGCAAAAAGTAAGTTTATTAGAATTTTAGATTAAAATTAAAAAGAGATTTAAGGAGAAAACTAATGTCTTACCAGGGTATAATAAGGAAATATAAAGATTTTTTGCCGATTACAGAAAAAACACCTGTTGTTACTCTTTTGGAAGGGGATACTCCTTTAATTCCTGCTAATAATTTAAGTAAGTTTATGGGAAATAATCTGGAGATTTATTTAAAATATGAGGGATTAAATCCTACCGGGTCTTTTAAGGATAGAGGGATGACTTTAGCTATTTCTAAAGCGTTGGAAGAAGGATCAAAGGCGGTAATGTGTGCTTCAACCGGGAATACTTCTGCTTCTGCAGCGGCTTATTCCGCGCGTTCGAAAATGAAATGTATTGTTTTAATTCCCCAGGGAGCAATTGCTCTGGGAAAACTTTCACAAGCTTTAATTCATGGTGCTCAGGTAATTGCCGTTGAAGGAAATTTTGATGACGCTTTATGTCTGGTTAAAGAAATAACTGATAAACACCCTATTACTTTAGTTAATTCCCTTAATCCCTATCGTATAGAAGGGCAAAAAACCGCTTCTTTTGAAATAGTTGAGGTATTAGGTACTGTCCCTGATTATCAGTTTATGCCGGTTGGTAATGCCGGAAATATTACTGCTTATTGGAAAGGGTATAAAGAATATAAGTCAAAAGGTAAAGTAGCTAATCTACCTAAAATGATGGGATTTCAAGCGGCAGGTTCTGCCCCTATTGTAAAAGGTTATCCCATAAAATCTCCGGAAACGATCGCTACTGCTATTCGTATAGGGAATCCTGCTTCCTGGAAGAAAGCAGAAGAGGCACGAGATGAGTCAGGAGGAGTAATTGATTTGGTTTCTGATGAAAAAATAGTAGAAGCTTATAAAATGTTAGCTAATTTAGAAGGTGTTTTTGTTGAGCCTGCTTCAGCGGCAAGTGTTGCCGGGTTAAAGAAATATGTGGAAAAAGGTTTTTTTAAGACACAGAGTGCTGATACTAATACTCCAACAAAAATTGTTTGTGTATTGACCGGACACGGACTTAAGGATCCGGATAGGGCAATAAAGGTTGCCGCTAATCCACCGGTGATAGAAGCGTCAATGTCTGCGGTAATGAAAGAACTGGAATTGTAAAAAAGATAAAGACGGTTAAAGAACAGTTGAATTGGTTATATTTGTTTAGATTGGTTAAAAAATAAAAGATAAAGACAACAGACATATGAATTAGTAGTTGAAAAATTTGGGAGTTTGAAAGAATAGTCAAACATAGTTTATTGCAATGTATGACGCGAATGAAGTGTTTTTTGGAGACGAAAATAATGAAATATGTAGTTATTGTTGGTGATGGTATGGCTGATTATCCGGTAGCGGAGTTGGGAGGAAAGACGCCGCTTCAGGCGGCGAAAACCCCTGCTATGGATTTTATTGCCAATAAAGGGATGATTGGTTTGGTAAAAAACACACCGGATGATCTTGCTCCGGCCAGTGATGTAGCTAATCTTTCTTTGTTAGGATATGATCCTCATCAATATTATACGGGAAGAGGTCCCTTGGAAGCAGCAAATATGGGTGTTACTCTGGGAGAAAAAGATGTGGCTTTTCGCTGTAATTTAATTACAGCTCAGGGGGATGTCCTGGTAGATTATAGTGCCGGACATGTTACTACCGAAGAAGCCAAAGTTTTAATAAAAATGATTGATAAAAAATTAGGGAGTAAGGACTTTAATTTTTATCCGGGAGTAAGTTATCGTCATCTGATGGTGTGGAGAAAAGGTAAAGATAAGTTAAAATGTATTCCTCCGCATAATATAACCGGAGGATCGATTAAGAAAAATCTTCCTGCCGGTGAAGGCAGAAAAATATTAAAAGAAATGATGGAGGATTCATATCTTTTGTTGGACGGACATCCGGTAAATATGCAAAGAAGGGCGCAGGGTAAGCAGGCAGCAAATATGATCTGGTTGTGGGGACAGGGGAAGAAGCCCTGTATGCCTACTTTTAAAGATAAATTCAATCTTACCGGTTCTGTTATTTCAGCGGTTAATTTAATCAAAGGTTTAGGGAAATATATTGGTTTAAAACCCCTGGATGTTCCCGGTATTACCGGTTTTATTGATACCAATTATCAGGGTAAAACCGATTATGCTTTGCAGTCTTTAAAAAAGAAAGATTTTGTCTTTATTCATGTGGAAGCACCTGATGAAGCAGGGCATATGGGTGATGTAGAAATGAAAATTAAGGCTATAGAAGATTTGGATGCATTAATAGTGGGAAAAATTTTAGAGGGGTTAAAGAATTTTAAGGAATATAAAATATTAATTTTACCCGACCATTTTACTCCGGTTTCTTTAAAAACACATTCTTCCGAGCCGGTACCTTTTGCTATTTATGATTCGCGTAAAGAAAGCAAAGGGGTAGCTGAAAATAGTAAGGGATTTCAAGAAGAAGTTACAGGGGAAGAGAAGGTTTATTTTGAAGAGGGATGGAGATTGATGGAGTTTTTTATTAAAGGTAATAATGTATAAGGTATAAGTTACGGGTGATAAGTTTTAAAAGGGGAAGTTAGAATTTATTTTAAATTTAACATTTGGTAAAACGATAGTTATATTTTTTTAAAATAGTTATTTTTGAGGAGAAGTATTTTGGCACTTATTGTTCAAAAATTTGGTGGTTCTTCGGTTGCTGATGCAAAAAAAATAAAAGCAGTAGCTAAAATAATTATTAAAACAAAAGAAAAAGGTCATCAATTAGTGGTAGTGGTTTCGGCTACCGGAAATACTACTAATAAGTTGCTGAAATTGGCTGCTGAAATTGTTGATGTTCCCTGTGAACGGGAAATGGATATGCTTTTATCTGCCGGGGAACAAATCTCTATTGCACTTTTATCTATGGCGATAAAGGCACAAAAAAATGATGCTATTTCTTTAACCGGGGCGCAAGCGGGTATTTGTACCGATGGTGTATATAATAAAGCAAGAATTACCGGTATAAAAACAAAAAAGTTGAAAAAAGAGTTAAAAAAAGGTAAAATAGTGGTCGTCGCCGGATTTCAGGGAATAAGTCCGGGAGAAGATATTACGACTTTGGGCAGGGGTGGCTCGGATTTAACGGCTGTTGCCCTGGCTGTGGTATTAAAGGCGCAGGTTTGTGAAATTTATACGGATGTATCCGGAGTTTATACTGCCGATCCCAGAATTGTAAGAGACGCAAGAAAAACTGATTATCTTTCCTTTGATGAAATGTTGGAGATGGCCGGATTGGGAGCACAGGTAATGCAGGCCCGTTCGGTAGAAATGGCTAAAAAATTTAATGTTGATTTACACATCCGTTCTACTTTTTCCCAGGAAAAAGGGACGGTTATTACTAAGGAGGTTTCTTGTATGGAGGACGTGGTAGTAAGTGGAGTAACTTATGATGCTGATCAGGTAAAGATGTCTATAATTGAATTGCCTGATAAGCCGGGTATAGCCGCACATCTTTTTAATGAATTAGCAAAAAAAGAAATTAATGTAGATATGATTATTCAAAGTTCGGCCAGGGACGGAGTGAATAATATTTCTTTTACTATTTCGAGAACGGTTCTTAAAAAAACTTTAGATATAATGAATGAAATTAAGAAAAAATTAAGAGCGAAAGAAGTTTTTTATGATAATAAAGTAGCCAAGGTTTCTTTGGTTGGGGTAGGGATGAAAAGTCATGCCGGGGTAGCCAGCAAGATGTTTTCAATATTAGCAGCAGAAAAAATAAATATTGAAATGATTTCTACTTCGGAAATAAGAATTTCCTGTGTGATAAAAGAAAAGAATCTTCTAAAAGCGGTAAGAGTATTGCATAAAAAATTTAAATTGAATCAAAAGTTGGCGAAAAAAAATATATCTACACGAAAATCTTAGGGCTTAAACGATAGTGTAAAGGCAAGACTTAAAAGAACTTGAGAAAATTGAGATTAAAAAAATATTAAGAAAAGAAAGGCTTATGAAACAAATTAAACTTTATGATACAACCCTGCGAGACGGCAGCCAGAGTGAGGGAATATCTTTTTCTGTTGCTGATAAAATAAAAATAGCCAAAGAACTGGATGAATTGGGCGTTCATTATATTGAGGGAGGATGGCCTGGTTCTAATCCTAAAGATATTTTATTTTTTAAACAAATAAAAAAAATAAAGTTGAAAAATAGCCGCATAATTGCTTTTGGTAGTACCCGGAGAATGCATAAAAAAGTTGAGGAAGATTTAACCCTTAAATATTTACTTAAAGCAGAAACAGCCGGGATAGCAATTTTTGGCAAAACCTGGGATTTGCATGTAAAATATGCTTTACGGACAACATTAGGTGAGAATTTAAAAATGATTTATGACTCAGTTAAATATTTAAAGAATAAAAACAAAGAAGTGATTTATGATGCGGAACATTTTTTTGATGGCTATAAGGACAATCCTGTTTATGCCTTAAGGACTTTAAAAGAGGCCCAGCGTGCGGGAGCAGATAATATTAGCCTTTGTGATACTAACGGTGGAACTACGCCTGACCAAATGGAACGAATGGTAAAAAAGGTGAGCAGGGAAATAAAAATTCCTTTGGGTATTCATACTCACAATGATGCTGATATGGCCGTAGCTAATTCTATTATTGCGGTAAAAAGTGGCTGTACTTTAGTTCAGGGGACAATTAATGGCTATGGGGAGAGATGTGGAAATGCTAATCTTTGTTCTATTATTCCTACTTTAAAAATCAAAATGGGAATAAATTGCATATCTGATCAACAACTACAGAAATTAACCGAAATATCCCGTTATATCAGTGAAGTGGCTAATGTGATTCCTGCTGATCATCAGCCTTATGTGGGCAATTCCGCTTTTACCCATAAGGGAGGAATACATGTTAGTGCGGTACAGAAAGAAGCAAAAACATATGAACATATTGAACCTGAAAAGGTAGGAAATAAAAGGAGAATTTTAATATCCGAACTTTCAGGAAAAAGTAATCTCTTATTTAAAGCAAAAGAGTTGAATATTGATTTTAGTAAAAAATCTAAAACAGTAGAAAATTTGCTTAAAATGGTTAAAAAATTAGAGAACAGAGGCTATCAGTTTGAAGGGGCGGAAGGATCTTTTGAATTGTTGTTAAGAAAGGCTGCCCGGAAATACAAAAAATTTTTTGATTTAGAAGGATTTAAAGTAACCATAGAAAAAGATAGCAACGGAAAATTAAAATCAGAAGCAATTATTAAGGTAAAGGTGAAAGGGGTTCAAGAACATACTGCCAGTGAAGGGGATGGTCCGGTTAATGCTTTAGATAATGCTTTAAGAAAAGCACTGGAGAGATTTTATCCCCAATTAAAAGAGATGTCTTTGACTGATTTTAAAGTAAGAGTAATTAATGCCCAGACAGGGACAGAAGCAAAAGTACGTGTTTTAATTGAATCGCAGGATAGAGAAGGGGTATGGAATACTATAGGGGTTTCGGAAAATATTATTGAAGCCAGCTGGCAGGCACTTGTAGATAGTGTTGAATATAAATTATTGAAAAAAACAGAAAAAAATTAGTTTATTATTTCAATGAGACTTAGAGTTTTTATCAGCTATGCTGATAAAAACTCTGTAGT
>JAGLHV010000320.1 GCA_023143305.1 bacterium
TTGAGAAAATTGAATTTGAAGGATTTACATCGTATGACCGGTTAGACATTAAAGGAATACCCTTTAAATATTGTTCACTTCCCCAAAACTGAAAATCCGTTGAATTATAAACACTTTTTTCCAGATTAAGACCTGCTTTTTGGGCCAATATTCCGATACTTTTATTAGAATGAAGAAATAAATGTCTTGGAGCATCAAGTTGTACCCATTTTGTTCTATAATGTTCCCAGGCGTAAGAGCAAACCGTTGGAACTACGATTAAACAAACCCCACCTTCCAACAATAATCTTGCAATATGCTGAAAAATTCCCATCTGGTCAGAGATATGCTCAAAAGAATGATGTAACATTATCAAATCCCATTTTCCATCAAGATTACCAATTGTTTCTTTAATTATTTTTAATCCATTCTTATACTTAATATCCTCTTTAATATATGGGTCAATTCCCATCAAATTTTTAAAACCCATTTGGCTAAGTGTTTCCAGCAAAGAACCTGCTCCACACCCAACATCTAATATCTTGGTATCCCTGTTTAAATTAACCTTTGATAAGCTCTGAAGATAAAATAAACTACGTAACCATTCGTTAGGAAAGTTCCTATAAATTAATTTACCAATAACCCCTTTATTAAAAACTGCATACCTGTCTCTTAATTTTTTTACCAGTTTCTTAATTAAACTTGTGAATTGATTAGACCCGGCAAGAGAAAAGCTGTAGTAATCAGAAGGATAATATTGTGATATATCTGTTGGAACTTCCAAAATTTGTAAACACCCACATTTTGCACATTGAAAATAAGTAAACTTATCTCCCAAGCCAAACATCATTTCCTGCACTTCATAGACTTTATTATCGTTTAAGTTCTCACAAATTCTACATTTCATCTTTTTTATAATCCTTCTCCGTACCTATATCAAGTCTCCGATATAATAACCAACCCCATAAAAAAATTTGTTAAAAAACCCTATACTTAATTTTAAAGTAACCCTCTCCAGCTACTGTATCCCCAATAATAATGGTATTTGACATAAATTACTGCCTATTTAATCGTTTCAAGCAAAGTTTTATTTTTTAGCATATTTGCTAATAAAAGAATTTAAACCCTTTTCATAGCGTTCTGCCGAAAGCATAAATCCTTCATTATGCGTACCGGTAATTTTGAGAAACTCTTTTGGTTTATTTGCTGCTTCAAACAATCGGCGTCCATGACGGAAAGGTATAATTTCATCTTCAGGGCTATGTATGATTAAAACCGGACAATTTACTCCTGATAAATACTCTATCGTTTTATATTTAAAACGTGCCAATAATCTGACAGGGAAAAAGGGATATAATTCAGCCCCCATATCCGGAATAGAAGTAAACGCAGATTCTAAAATAAGCAGTTTAGGCGTATGCTTTTGTGCCAGCCAGGCAGCAATGGAACTACCCAGCGACCTGCCCCAAATAATAATCTCATCAGGACTTATCCGTTGATTATCAACAAGATATTGCCACGCTGCCTGTGCATCAAGATAAGTACCTTCCTCACTAATTCTCCCCTCACTTTTACCATAACCCCGATATCCAAAAATAAATGTATTTAACCCCAACCGATGAAATATTTGCAGAGATTCCAACCGATGTGAGATATTACCGGCATTCCCATGACAAAACAAAACCACACCCCTGGCTTCTTTTGCAGGCACAAACCAACCATAAAGTTTTACTCCGTCACTAGTTTTAAAATAAACATTTTCGTATGAAAGTCCTATGCTCCCGGGCACCGTGGTAATCTCACGCTGGGGAA
>JAGLHV010000321.1 GCA_023143305.1 bacterium
AAAACAAAGACAAAGACAGGCACAAAGGCATCAAGGCACAAAGGCACAAAGTAAAATATAAAAAACAAACTTCAAAATTCAAAATTCAAATTACAAAAAAAACAACTACTGGATTCCTGCTTTCGCAGGAATGACAGACATAAAAAAACAAAGACAAAAACAATATAACTAAAAACTTATACGCAGGCTAAAGCCTGCGGCTACCTCAAGCTACCTAAAGGCTGATACATATCATTCTTTTTGTTCGTAACTGTATGCTGTTGTTAGTATTCTCTCTTCCTGTAAAGGGGGAGCTAAAATCTGCAAGCCTATCGGGAGTCCTTCTCCGGTAAGGCCGCAGGGAATACTTATTGCCGGAATTCCGGCTAAATTGACCGAGATAGTAAAAATATCCGATAAATACATTTGCAGAGGATCGGCCATTTTTTCTCCTATTTTAAAAGCAGTAGTAGGAGCTGTGGGGGTAATAATTACATCTACCTGATTAAAAGCATTTTTAAAATCTTCTGCTATCTTTGTTCTTACTTTTTGTGCTTTCAAATAATAGGCATCGTAATATCCTGAGGAAAGAACATAAGTCCCCAACATTATTCTCCGTTTAACCTCTGAACCAAATCCTTCTCCCCGTGTTTTTTTATACATATCCAATAAGTCACCATCGGAATCTGTTCTGTATCCGTACTTTACCCCGTCATAGCGGGCTAAATTAGCACTGGCTTCGGCAGTAGCGATAAGATAATAAACGGCTACTGCATATTCTGTATGGGGAAGGGATACCTCCTGGGTTTTTGCCCCTAAACCTTCCAGTATCTTTATTGCTTTTTCCACCGCTGATTTTACTTCAACATTCATCCCTTCAATGAAATACTCCCGGGGAATACCTATTTTTAAACCCTTAACTCCCTTAGTTAAACAACGGGTATAATCCGGAACGGAAACATTGATGGATGTAGAATCTTTTTCGTCGTATCCACTAATTTCATTGAGCAAGAGAGCTGAATCGGTAACATCTTTGGTAAGCGGCCCTATTTGATCCAGAGAAGAAGCAAAAGCTACCAGGCCATAACGGGAAACCCTGCCATAAGTAGGTTTCATCCCGACTACCCCGCAACAAGCTGCCGGCTGTCTGATTGAACCCCCGGTATCCGAACCTATAGCCAATATGGCTTCCTTACCGGCTACAGCAGCAGCCGAACCACCGGAAGACCCCCCGGGAACCCGGGTCAAATCACAGGGATTTTTAGTTGTCTTTACACTTGAATTTTCCGTTGACGAACCCATAGCAAATTCATCCATATTAGTTTTTCCGATAAAGACAGCATCTGCGGCTTGTAATTTTTCTATTACCGTAGCATTATAAGGAGCAACAAAATTCTCTAAAATCTTTGAGGAACAGGTAGTTTTACCGTCTTTGATACACATATTATCTTTTATGGCCATAGGAATACCGGCCAGGTTACCTACCCTTTCGCCGTTTTTAATTTTTTTATCAACTGCTTTTGCCTGTAAAAAAGCCTTTTCTTTAGTCAAAGAGACATAAGCACCGATATCCTTTTCTGTTTCCTCTATCTGATCATAAACAGCGGTAAGAGCCTCTTCGGCTGAAATTTCTTTTTTCCTGATTAAATCTTTTAATTGATGTGCTGTAAGTTTATTAATTTGCATGTTTTTCCTTTTTTTAATTTAAGTTTTCTACGGGCGTCATAAATGTCGCCCCTACACAATAAAAATAAATTTAGTCCATAGACAGAAACAAAAAAAACAGATTTAGTCCATAGTCGA
>JAGLHV010000322.1 GCA_023143305.1 bacterium
CTGCTGAGGCAGTAACCCCTGAGGCTATAAATTTTATGGCTCGTTTTGGCTGCGGATTAATTTGCTTACCTATTATAGGTAAGAGATTAGATGTATTAAAGCTTCACCCTATGGTTTCTGATGGAGTAGAATTACGGGAAGCAGCTTTTAGTGTTTCGGTAGATGCAAAAAAAGGAACTACTACCGGTATTTCTGCTTATGACAGGGCGGTTACCATCAAGACGATTATTAAACCCAAAACCAATAGTCATGATTTGGCCAAACCGGGACATATATTTCCTTTGCGTTATCAAGAGGGAGGGGTTTTAGTGCGTGCCGGTCATACGGAAGCAGCTGTTGATTTTGCTAAATTAGCCGGATTGTATCCGGCAGGAGTAATTTGTGAAATAATGAATGAAGACGGGACTATGGCCCGGCTTCCTCAATTATTGCTTTTTGCTCAAAAACATAAACTCAAAATTGTTACTATTGCCGACTTGATTAAATATAGATTCCGGACGGAAAAAATGGTAGAGTTAGTTGTTTCTACTAAATTTCCGACTAAAGTAGGCAATTTTAAAATGTTTGTTTATAAATCAGTTTTGGATTCGTTTTGTCATATAGCTTTGGTTAAAGGAGATGTAAGAGGCAAAAAAAATATTTTAGTACGAGTGCATTCTTCCTGTTTGACCGGAGATGCTTTGCTTTCTTTAAGATGTGATTGTGGACAGCAATTACACAAAGCAATGAAAATGATTGCTACCAGGAAAAAGGGAGTAATTTTATATATGTCGCAGGAAGGCCGGGGAATAGGTTTAATTAACAAGTTAAAAGCCTATGAATTACAAGATAGGGGTTTAGATACTGTAGAAGCAAATATAGCTCTTGGTTTTAAAGCTGATTTAAGGGATTATGGTATCGGTGCACAGATTTTAGCAGACTTAGGTTTATCGGAAATATTTCTCTTAACTAACAATCCCCGTAAAATTGCCGGAATAGAAGGTTATGGATTAAAGGTAAAAAAAAGGATTTCTTTACAAATAAGTCCTACGAAATCCAGCAAGAAATATTTACGAACAAAGAAGAAAAAATTAGGACATTTATTAAACTATTAATACAAATGTGTATAACCTGTTGATCCTGAGAGACTGCAGGGAGTCAAAGGGTCTCGGGTTTAATTCGTATATAAAAATTAATTTTAAAAGGAGGAATAATGGGAAAAGTTTACGAAGGTAAATTAATAGCTAAAGGGATTCGTTTTGGTGTTGTCGTTTCTCGATTTAATGATTTTATTACTCAAAAATTATTACATGCCGCAAAAGATATTTTAATACGTCATGAGGCGGAAGAAGACAAAATAGATATTGTTTGGGTGCCTGGTTCTTTTGAAATTTCTTATGCAGCGGATTTTATGGCAAAGAGTGGTAAGTATGATACAATAATTTGTTTAGGAACGATTATTCGTGGTTCAACCCCGCATTTTAATTATATTGCTACCGAAGTATCCAAAGCGGTTGCTCAGATTTCCTTGCAAACCGGTATTCCGGTAATATTTGGAATAATTACTGCCGATACCTTAGAACAGGCCATTGAGAGAGCAGGGACTAAGCTGGGAAATAAAGGAGCAAGTAGTGCTTTAGCAGCAGTGGAAATGGTAAATTTATTCAGGAAAATTATATGCTTGCCAGTATTCTTTAATTTGAGTTTAATTAAATAAGATTTTGACCAGAGTTAGATATGGGTTCCACAGAAGCTAGACATTTTAAGGTAATTGCTGCCAGTATTGT
>JAGLHV010000323.1 GCA_023143305.1 bacterium
AACACACAGACCAATGCATTATATGCATTTAAATGCTGTTTATCCAGAGAAATTAAAATATACATAATATTTATACTTAAAAATAAAAAAGCTACTGCCCAAATCAATATTCGTAAAGCTAAAATAGAATTTAAAAAATCAGGAGTAAATAAAAAAGAAATTATTTTCCCTGAAAGCACCGCCCCTCCCATAGCAAAAGGAATTCCCAAATAAAGTAAAAATCGAAAACTTTCCTGATATGCTCTCTTTAAATTATCTAATGAATTTTTAGAATAATCCGAAAAAACAGGGAAAAACACTGCTGTCATCGCTAAAGGGATAAAAATCAATACCTCAAAAGGACGATAAGCAGCATTGTACCACCCTACTTCAGCATCTCCTCTCATAAATGAAAGCATTACTGTATCTATGCGGAAAAAAATTATCATGAACATTGAGGTAATTCCTATAGGAATAGCTTCCTTAAATAAGGATTTCCATAAAGGAAAATCAACTTCCAATCGCGGTCGTATAAAATTTTTAAAAACAAGAAAAAAACTAAAGCCGGCAGCTAAAATAATAGCCAATAACTGCATAAAAAGAACACCCAAAATCCGATAACCATAAAGCAATACACCCAAGGTTAAAATAAATGTTATTGCCCTATTGATTATGCTTACCAAAGCAGCATAATCAAACCGCTCATATGCGTTAAAAATTCCCTTAAATACTTCATTAAAAGTCTTAATTATGATAACCAACCCGGCTATATACACTACCATACGAGTAGAAGAAGGCACAGGAATAAAATTAATAACCAAAACAATCAAGCTATAAATCAAAATTGACAAAAACAATTTAATAGTAATGACATTTCCCAGATATTTACCCGCTATTTTTTTATTCCGCGCAACATTTTTAATCACTACCGTAGTAAAACCTAAGTCTGCCAGAAACATAAAAATTTCAACAAAAGCAAAAGCAAAAGCATATTTCCCATACTCTACATCCCCTAAATGCCTAATAACAACAACAATAAATAGCCAGAAAAACCCTCCGGCAATAATATGGGAAAGAATTTTATATATTATATTCTTACTGATTTTTTTAATTCTTGGAATATTATCTTTAATTCTCTTGTTTTTCAATTTTTTACGTTTCCTTTAACTATTGCTCTGGTTAACCCAATTAGCATCCAGAATGAAATTTGAATAGGGACCCAAAATAAAGCATCAACAGTAACCATATTTATAAAAAAACCTATAAAAACAGCCGTTAATGCCCATAATAATTCTTTTATATATTTATCCTTTGTTTTTTTATAAGCTTTTATCAAATCTTTAAAAAAAACAAGAAACAATCCAATTAGAACTCCACAACCAACAATTCCTACCTCAGATAAAAAACACAGATACATATTATCAGGTGTAGGAAATTCTACTGCAGCCCCCGGTGCAATGTATTTTAAATAAACCACAGAAAAATTACCATACCCAACTCCAAAAAATGGTTTATCTTTAAGAATATTAAACGTAGTTTTATAAGACGCAGCACGGTGAGAATAAAAAATATCAGAAATTAGACGTTGATAATGAAGCCTTTCGTTAAAAGTTACTTTGGTTCGTTCAGATAAAGAAAAAAATAATAATATTGTTATAAAAAATATTAAAGCAGCCAAAATTATTTTTTTAAAATTTTTTCGCGAAAAATAGAAAATAGTACTAATTATTACTGCTATCCAACTACCTCGGGAAAAAGATAACATAATACTTGCTAAAAGAGATAC
>JAGLHV010000324.1 GCA_023143305.1 bacterium
GAAAAAAATTAAATTGTTAATATTTTGTAAAAGCTTTATCATATCAAAAAATATGTAATAAATTTTTTTAGAAAAGGAATATTTTTTAACGGTATTTTAAAAAACTTTTATTGTGGGAAAAAGAAAGAAAGAAAAAGGATAAACGCACTTGTCTCTCGCTTGACCTGAATTAATCTTTGGTTAGGACTCCCTTCGTCGTTTCTCTCCTCAGGACAAGCTCACATTGTCTCTCGCCTGCGACCAAAAAGTCTTCTTTTTCTTGAGGGGATTTTATCCCCACAAGAAAAAGAAAAACTCCCCGGGCTGGTCAATGTTGATAACAAAAATCTTTTACTAAAATATTTCGGTGGTTCTTCTTTTTATGTCAACAAAAGCAACCCCCACCCCGCGTCCCGTATATAGTCTATATTTAGTCCTTAACCTTTTGTCAATAAATTGATGTTTTGATGAACGTTGTATAATTAATTTGATCGAAAAAGTTAATAATCTTGAAAAAGTAGAGCCACCTATGATACTGTGATAGAGTAATATTTGTGAGAACAAAACTCTAAACAGGAGGTGGCCCCATGTCCACTCTATCAAAAATTGAACAGTTTCGTCAAGTAAAGTCTGGAATTAGGAGAAACAAAAATTATCTGCTCATCGGTATTGACGTCAGTAAAAAGTCTTCAGTATGTTGTTTCCATAACATTGAAAAAGGAGTTCTTTTGAAAAAGTATCATATCAATCACAATTTAGAAAATTTTCAAAAATTTACTTGTAAAATAGACCGAATAATGGAAATAAACAATTTTCAAAAAGTTATTATCGGTATTGAACCAACGGGAAATTATCACAAGCCTTTATCTGAGTATCTAAAAAATAAAGGCTATTTTGTAATTTACGTATCTTCTGTTGCAGCTAAAAATAATCGTAAAACCATCAATAGCGGACGCTGGGGTAAAAACGATCCTCTTGATGCTTATAATGTAGCTGACTTAATGGTTCAGGGTAAAATTCTTTTTTACCGTGACGAAATTAATCAATCTATGGATATTCGTAAATATTTACTTTTGAGACAACTTTTAATGAAAACAAAAAGTTCTCTCAAAAATCGTATACAAAACAACATCTTGGCTTGCCATTTTCCGGAATTGGGCAATATATTTCATGAGAGTGACGATGATGACCTCTTGATTTTACTCGAACACTGTCCATCAGCCCAACAAGTAAAAGATATGAACTTTCAATCCTTTATTAACCTTTTTCCTCGTTCTATTAACAAAAAAACTAAACGATCTTTAAGATTAATTCAATCTTGGCAAACGGCTAAAAGATCTATTGGTTTCCGAATACCATTATCAACTGCTCTTGAAGCTAAAATGATTGTTCTCGATATTAAAAAAATTAAAAAAGATATTTCTGTTATCGATAAAATCCTAACTGATTTCTGTAGCCCAAACGATACATTTTATAACCTGCTATCTCTGCCGGGTTTCGGAATTTTTACTACATCTGTATATAAATCTTTTTTAGGTAATATTGAGAACTTTAATCACCACAGACAAATCACTAAATTTGTTGGACTGGATATTGAAACAATGTCCTCAGGCAACTTTAAAGGTAAAGAAAAAATATCGAAAAAAGGTAATTCTTTATTCCGTTTTGCTACCTGTCAAGCTACCAATGTTGCTGTCTCTCGACATAAAATAATTAGACAAATGTTTCAGGATAAATTAAAAGAACGCGGCAATTCTAATGAGGCTAAAGCTAAACTGAAAAT
>JAGLHV010000325.1 GCA_023143305.1 bacterium
TGACAAAGCCAAAAACGGCAATTATGACACAGTCTGTTCGCAGGAATGACCCGCCTTAAGGACTGGCGGGCAGGCAAAAAAGATAAAAAGCTATTTTGTAAAAGTCTAAATCATAAAATAAAAAGGAGGGTAGTAGAGATGAATTGTTATTGTCATCAGGAAGTGAGTAGTGTAGGAGAGTGTGTAGGTTGTGGAAATTTTATTTGTGCCGATTGTAAAGTAGAAATAGAGGGGAGAGTTTATTGCAAAAAATGTTCGAATGATCTTACTATGGCTCTTAGAAAAAGAAAAGAGCAGACCAATCTTAATATTTCCGAAGAAGAGATTAAAGAAGGAAAGATTTGGGCAATAGCAGGATATCTGGGAATTCTATGTTTGCTTCCTCTTTTAATAAAGAAAGACAACCAATTTGCACTTTTTCATGGTAAACAGGGTTTGGTGCTTTTTCTTTTTATTATCGTTGCCGGATGGATTCCGATCTTTGGATGGTTTATTATTTCACCCCTGGTTTTTATTATGAGTATTATTGGAATAATTAAAGCTTTGATGGGCAAGTGTTTTGAACTCCCGGTGATAGGAAAAATTGCGGAAAAAATAAAAATGTAAAGGTTAAGATAACAGAAAAAACGAAAGATTAAAAAGGGAAAGGAAGTAGAAGTGGAAATTGTTTTATTTAAAGCGTTAATTTTATCAGCTGTTTTTGCGGGAGTGATTTGGGGTGTTTTTAGAATTGTTTCTTTCTTTGACTCTTTTAGAAAATCATCAGTTGATAAAAAAAAAGATAAGGAAAAACGCTTATATGGAAAAGAGCGGCTGATAAATATTTTATTGCAAAAACCAAAAGCAAAAGGTGCCTGGTTAATTGAGTTTTTTAGTTTGGCTTTGGGAATAACTATTGGATATTTATTTTCCGGGAGATTTTTATGGGGTTTTGTTTTAGGGGGAATTAGTTTTTTTATTCCCTCTCTTTGGGCAAAGAGGGAATTCCGGTTATTTATGGATAAGTTTAACCGGCAGCTTATTGATGGATTGGTATTAATGGCTAATTCTTTGCGGGCGGGAATGAGTTTTTTCCAGGGAATGGAAATAATGGTTAAGGAAAGTGATTGGCCTCTTTCTGTGTATTTTGGCAGAGTAATTCAGGAAATAAATCTGGGTATGTCTCCACAGGAAGCATTAAATGGATTGGTAGAACGTATGCCGGATAAAGAATTAAAGATAGTAGTTGCTGCAATTAATATTTCCCGTCAAACAGGGGGAAACCTGAGTGAAATCATGGATAATCTTGCTTTTACTATGCGTGAAAGGGAAAAAATTCAGGGTAAAATAAATGTACTTACCGCCCAGGGGAAAATTTCCGGGTGGGTTGTGGGGATAATTCCCTTTCTTTTAATGTTTATTTTAAACTTAATGTCGCCTGAGATGATGTGGCCTCTTTTTCATACTTTACCCGGATATGCAACTATTTTTGTAATTTGCTTTATGGTCGGGATAGCTGCTTTAATTATAAAAAAAATAGTTTCGATTGATATATGATAAAGACGGTTAAAAAATACGGTTGGAAAAGTTTTATTGGTTTAAATTTGTTTAAATTAGTTAAAAGATAAAAGACAAAACAATTTTTACCCCTTTGAAAAAGGGGGTTAGGGAGATTTGTGATTATTTGTGACACAGTATTTATGGGTTTGAACGGGGAAAATAAAGGCAAAATATGTTTTTCTC
>JAGLHV010000326.1 GCA_023143305.1 bacterium
AGGTAATAAGATACTTGATAAAGAAATAAAAAATATAGCATTAGTTGTTCCGGATCATTTGTTTTGGTTTGGAAAATCTAGTGAACAGAATCTTAATGAAAGTATTTGGCAGGAAGGGTTTGCTACACTTATACCAATTAAAGAAAGCTTATGGAATAGCCAATCACAGTATTATAAAAATAAACTTGGTACTTTAGTAATAAATCTTAGTTTATTAGATATTGATGAAGATGTATTTAATATGTACAAAGTAAATGTGCCGGATTTCAAAACAATTAATAAACAGCAAATAGCAAATGTTTATGGTGAATTGTTTACTTTATTTTATGGAACGACGAATACTGTAGGAACAAGGTTAATAGCCAGGGCATTAATAAAAGCCGGATTCAGGGCAGAAGATGTTGATTTGAATGATTTGGATAATCCGGCAACAAAGATAGTTCAGCAAAATTTGTTCTTACGTCAGCCTTATGTGGAATTGGGTAAAGGAATATTACAAGGTGAAATGGAGGATTTACAATCAAAAGAATTAGAAAATATAGGAGCAATTAAACAAGCAGTTGAAAAGATGAAAGAGTTAGCCAGAGGAAAGGCAATATATACAACTATCGAAGGTTTAGATAAATTAGAAAATATTAGTGATAAAAAAGATTTAGTAAAGGTTGTAAGATTATTTCTAAATAAGGCTAAAGAAAGTAATCGTATATTAGTTCCGATTATATATTTAGAGGGAGTTAAATTTTATACTTTAAGAGATAAATTAATCGCGATGGGAGTGCAGTGGGTAATGCAGGGAACAGGTGATCAGCATATAAGTTTACAGCAAGTATTGGCTCAGCCGGATAAGTTTTTAGTAATAGTTGTTTCCTATGTTCCAGAAGAAACAACCCCGGCCAGACCGGCAATAGGGTTTACTAAAGGTTATTTGAATAATATAAGTCCTGATTTGGTAAGAGATTATTTTGCTGAGGCAACTTATAAAGCTGTAACAGAATTAAGGAAAGATCAAGGCGGGTTAGGTGTCTTCTTAAGGATGATAGATTCTGAAGAAAATCGTGATTTGTTAGAAGATAGTTTTGCTGAAGTTTTTGATGGTGGAGATTTGTCTTCGGAAATTTCAAAGGAATTAATAGATTCTATTCATCAACAAGTTATTTTTGAACGTGGGAGGGAATTAGAAAAAATTAATGTTTCGGAATCGTCTAGTTATTTAGGATTAAGGAAAAGAGAGGCGAATATAGGTGGTAGAGATAGTTTGAAACTTATGGATCCAAAGAATATTTCAGGTGAATTTAAAAATTATATAGAATGGATAAATGAAAATTTAGAAAGAAAAAATGTCCTGATTGAGGAATTTATTGCTAAAGCCTTTCATCAGTTTATTATTATGCATCCGTATAATAATGGAAATGGAAGGACTGTCAGTAGATTAATAGATATTCTTTTAATATTAAAAGGATATAATCAGCTCAATTTGAAAACCACGATTAATCAATACAATTTTGAGGGATTGAATTTGTTGCAAAAATATAGGATTAAGGAAAATTTGAGATATTTATTAATGTCTTTAGAAGAGGCTGATGAAGGGGATTTACAATTACTAAATAAATTTTTTAAAGAAAAAATAATTAAGTTAAAGGATAATAATGGAGTTATTCGTAAAGCAAATGATGGTGGAAAACTAGAAAACACCCTAAAGGAGATTAATTTAATAACAACTG
>JAGLHV010000327.1 GCA_023143305.1 bacterium
TAACATTCTTTAAATATATCCTTAAATTTGTTCTCTAACTCTGATTTCTTTTTCGTAATTTCTTGTCCTAAAAACCCAAATTTATCTATAGGCATTTATAGTCCCTCTATTTTTAAATGAATTCCAATGCAAATTTGGAATTAATCCTTTATATATGTCCAATTTATTTTCGTTTTCTCTTTTATAAATCTTTTAACCTCCTCTATAGTTTTTTTATCATTTCTACAACAAATCATTACTTCACTCTTAAATTTCAAGTTACAAGATTTTCCGTTTTTATCTTTAATTGTTCCTTTAAATAACTTAGAAAAAAGTTTATTTTTCTTAATTCCGGTATAATCAATATATAGATTTTCTATTCCTTTTGGATAAAATTTTACTTGAGGTGAAAAAACTATCAAAATACCATTTTTATCTATGCCAATTTTCTTTGCCAAAGCTTCTTCTCTTTTTCTTCTCTTCTGAAATTCTTTATAGTTGCTTTCTTGTTCTGGAATAAAACAACCTATTCTTTTAAATAATAATCTATTTTCTATCTCAAATATTATTTTGGCAATATTCCTTGATTTTCTTCGTAATTTTGAAATAATTGTTTTATCATCATCGTAAAAGCAAACATAATCCGGCTTTTTATTTTTAAAATAGTTAAAAAGCCCTCTCAACATCATCTCTTGTGCTATCAAAGGAACATGATGGTAAATGAAACTTTTATATGCAGTAAATCGCAAAGAAAATAAATTAAAGACAGCAGGAATTATTTTTGATTTAATTATAATATTCCTTTTATTAGAATTTTTATTTCGTTTAGTATATATATTTTGGCAAATTTTCCGGACATCAGCTGCTCCACCAGAAGGCACCCCACTATAATAAGCATCTCTTACCATATAATCTAATTTATCAATATCCACAGGTCCATTTAATAACAGAGAAATCCCCATATTATCTAATATTTCCCCTGGGTCTTCTCCATCAATGTTACATCTTATTATTCTAAGAAATTGATCTTCACTTAATCCATTATCTAAATCAAATTTTTTTACTTTCGTAAATATTTCAACTAATATACTTTTCAAGCATCCTATCTCGTTCAAAATAATATTTTTAGCTCTTTTTTCATGATTATGGTCATCTCCTCCTAACTTAAGAATTTCAAACAAAATCTCACTCATGTGAGAAAACGGACCGTGACCGATATCATGCAATAAAGCACTTATTTTAAAGGCCATTTTCTCTAATTTTTGTCCCGGTTCTTTTTCATCTTTGAAATAATTATTATCACATATTTTACAGGCTAAATAGTATGTTCCCAATGAATGTTCAAATCTAGTATGATTAGCACCAGGAAAGGCAAGATCGCAAAAAGATAATTGTCCAATTCTTTTTAACCTTTGCATATAACAGGTATCAATTAAAATATTTGCTATGTTATCTATCGGAATTTCACCATAAATCGGACTTGTTACTCTACGAGAAATTTTATCAAGTTTATTCTTATCATCTAATTTATCAATTCTTTTCTTTATCCGTTTTCTGCATTGCTGACAACGTTTTTTTATTCCACCGGTACAATCATCATGAAAACTATAAGGAGCAATTACCCAATACTTCACTTTCGCCCTCCTTAACCTGTCCCATCTACGAGACGGGACAGGTTTTTTAAAATAAAAAAACCGACTTGCTACCTGTCTTTAGGTAACTAAGTCGGTTATTGTTTG
>JAGLHV010000328.1 GCA_023143305.1 bacterium
TTGTCATAAACTATGTTTGACTATTTTTTGACTATTGTCTGACTACTTATGACTATTATTGGTTTTATTCACTATATATTTTTATATACTTCTCTGCCATTTTTTTTGAAAATTAACTTTTTAATCTTTTTCTTAAATTTTTCAATTACATTAAACTTGTTTTGTTTTAGTAGCAACAAGAATTATTGTTTCTCTTAAATATTTTAGAAAATTATATCGGCGAATAAGTTTTGTATATATTATTTCTAAATAAGTTGTAATTGCTGAAAAAGTCAAAGTTTTAGGAGAACCTTCGAAAAAAAAATTTTCAACAATTCGAAGTTCAGAATTTTTAAGCAATTTTCTCAATTTCAAAAAAGTATTTGCCCGATAATATGTAGGAAATATATCGTCCTGCTCAATTTGGTAAAGTTGTTTATTCATAAGTGTATGAAACCAATAAGGTGTAAATTTAGATGTCAGAGATCTCCATCCTATCAAATTAGGAGTCATCATAATAAAAATACCCCCCCTCTTTAGTATTCTTGAAACTTCTTTGAAAAATTTATAAGGATATTCTAAATGCTCAATTAACTCCTGACAAACAACAATATCTATTGAATTATCAATTAAAGGAATTTCATAAACATTACTCACCATTTTTTTATGTATCGTTTGATTTTTTTTAATTTCAGTTGATAAATCTACTCCTATTGCTAATTTAACTCTTTCCTTATAATTAATTGGTGTTGCCTTCCCTCTCCCGCATCCCGCATCAAGTAAAATACTTGATGATGATAAATATTGCTCTAGGAATTTTTTATATGGGATATTTCTTCCCTCATAAACAGGATAATATTTTTTGATAATATTCCAACAGTCTTTTTTTGCTTTAACCCTTGCAAATATACTCATTTTTAAGCAATCCTTTCATAAATTGATTTATATATTTTTATATACTTCTCTGCCATTTTTTTTGAAGAAAATTCATTTATAACTTTTTCATAGCCATTTTGAGCTAAAAAACTTGCTTTTTCCTTGTCTTTCAAAAGACCTACGATTAAATCAGCTAATTTTTTCTCATCCCCAGGCTCCACAAGTAATCCCGTGTAACCATCTTTAATTATCTCAGGAATTGCTCCCACTCTGGTAGCAACAATTGGTTTCCTGGCAGCCATTGCTTCAAGTAATACTATAGGCATCCCCTCTTTTAAAGAGGACATCACAAACACATCTATAATATCAAGTATCTCGGGAATATCCCTTCTTATCCCGGTAAATATCACCTTGTTTTCCAATCTCAAACTCCCAACTTTAAGTTTCAGATCTTTCATAAGAGGACCATCACCTACAATTAAAAATTTAGTATTGGGAAAAACAGTTAAAATTTTTTTCGCTGCTTCTAAGAAATAAATATGTCCTTTACTATTAGCTAATCGGCCTATAATTCCGACTACTTTTTCATCCTTTCTAATTCCAAATTCTTCTCTGATTTTGACTCTTCTGTCCTTCGCCATCCGTTCTCCGCCATCTGGCTCTATTTTGCCTTTGTGCCCCAATGCCTCTGTACCTTGTTTCTGGTACTCTTCCTCATTTCCTATATCAATTCCATTATCAATAACTAAAATCTTTTTTTTAGAAATTCCACACTCAATAATATTATGTTTCAATTCCTCTGAAATTGCTATCACTTTATTAAATCTCTTAAGTAAG
>JAGLHV010000329.1 GCA_023143305.1 bacterium
GAAGAAACAATTCGGAGCCATTCATCTACAACTTCAAACAAATTTGTAAGGTGATGAACTAAATTAACGGAAATAATTGTATCAAAGCTTCCGTTGTCAAAATTTAAATGTTTGGCACTTTCTATTTTAAAATCTACTTGTTTATTCAACTCTAAATATTGAATGCTCAGTTGGGCAAACTCTTGCTCTTCTTTTGAAATATCAACACTAACAAAGCTATAGCCCTTCTTGGCTAAAGCAATGCTTAGATGTCCCTTCCCTGTGCCAACCTCTAATATACGACCACCTATAGGTTGTGCTTTTTGGATAATAAAATCCCTTTCTTTTTCATTATCATAGCCAAATTTTTTATAAACATTTATTCTCTCTAAATACCGTTGATGGTTTTCTATTACCTCTTTTTCCAAAATTCCCCCTATTATTCTGTTGCTTATTTTTATATCCGGATTTTTTTATCTTGAATTTTTCTTTTATTTGTGGTCACAATCATCTTCGGCAGGGTGGTTACATTCAGTTTTATCCAAACCATAACCCTTTCCTGCACCAGGCCGGCATAGACTTTCACCGCTTTGCAGGGTCCCTTTTTGTAGTTTATCGATAACTTCATCAATTTTTCCACTTATACCGATAATAGTCTGAATACCGAATTCATTAAAAAGTCCGGTTGCTCTCATTCCCATACCCCCGGCAACAATACATTTAACCCCTTTTTCGTTTAAAAACTGCGGGATAAACCCGGGATGATGCCCCGGATTATCAATAACTTCTTTTTTTATAATCTTCCCCTCTTCAATGTCCACAATAGTAAAAGACGGACATCGACCAAAATGAGCAGATACAGAGTCTGCATCTGTAGATATTGCTACTCGCATAATTATTCCTCCTTTTTTATAAACATTTTTTATGAATTTCCAAAGCTAATTTTCCTGCTTTCTCCATTGTTTTACCTAAAGAAATAAATCCATGATTTTTCATTATCAGGAAAGATTTATCATCTAATATCTCCAAAACCCTCTGAACTAATTCCATTGTTCCATAGAGTTCTTCTTTTTGGGTTTGGGGTATTTTTAATCTGTCTGCATTAGATAAAATTTTTTTGCAATGTCCGTGAAATATGGCATTTATATCTTTTCTTTGCCGGTAAATAGCTAAATGAAGCTTGCTTTCAGAAGAAGGTTCCTTTATGCCCGAGATAAAAATAGTTTCTGCTTTTAAATTAGATGAGAGAACTTTTACAAAACAATCATCGGATAATTTTTCTTTTAAACCGATTTTGGACCCGGTAATTATAAAAGAATCCTCCCCCTTTTTTACCCGAAAACTTAAATTACCATAAGAACCACCACTATATGGTGGTGCCAGATGAAACTTGTGAAATTCCCTACACCAGTATTTTAACTCTTCCAGTCCGGGATGTTTTGGAATTTCTTTATTGATAATTTTAGTTTTAAACTTTATACCTTGGTAAATCATATAACCTTTAACCTTTAGTTAAGCAAATAATTTTTTTATGGCAGATGCATCCGGTTTAATTATTCCTTTTTCAGTAATAAATCCGGTAATATATTTTGCCGGGGTTATATCAAAAGCCGGGTTTATAGCCTTTGACCCGGGTGAGCACACCAAAATTTTTTCTAACTTTCCTTTTATCGAGCGACCGGTTTGATACAAAACTTCCTCTTCACT
>JAGLHV010000033.1 GCA_023143305.1 bacterium
AAAACTCTGTAGTCGAATTGATTCTGAGCACTTTGCTTTGTTTAACATAAACTCCCTTAAAGAGAGTCGAAGGGTCCCGTAGCTTGCTGTGCAAAAGTTATGTGAGATAAGCCTCCGATACCCCGCAGCTTGCTGCGGGGTAGTTTATTTTCTCCAATTTTTTTATTATTTATGAAATATTAATTGAGAGTTGTGGATTAAATTATGCTTTTCCTTTTACCTTGACAAATATTTTTTTTTTCTTGTATAATATCTTGAAACTAAATGGTAGGTTGTAATATAAAGCCATGTACAATAGCTATTATAAGGCTATATTTTTCTCAAAAGTGCTCGTTTGTTTTTTTTAAAAATAATAATAAAAGGAAGGAATAAAATTGATGTTATTAAAAAAATGTTGTTATATTCTGCTGGTTTCTTTTTTAATGATGGTAAATATCAATTTTCACGGATATGCAATAGAAGAACAAGTTATAATCGAACAAAACAAGAAAGAATTAGTAACAGGGGAACAAACCAAAAATGAAGAAGCAGAAAACAGTCCGGATGCCGGAATAATAGAGAACTACGAGTATAGTAGTGTGGTTGGAAAATTAAGGAATAAAAATACTAAAATTCGTTTGGATGCAGTAAAAGAATTGAGCATAAGGGGAACGGAAGAAGTAGTATCTTTTTTGGTTAATGCTCTGGAAGATAGTGAAATTGAAATCCGTTTAGAGAGCATTGTTGCCCTGGAGAAAATAGGTGGGGAGGAAGCTATCCGGGGAATAGTAGAAAAGGGTTTAAAGGGCAATAATGAAAAAGTTCGTTTAGCTGCTATTAATTCATTAGTGAAAATTTCCGGAAGATCGGCAATTTCTTCTTTAAAAAAACAATTATTAATTGAAAAAAATAGTAGGATAAGATTTCATATAATTAATTTATTTGCAATAATTGGGAATGATGATGTTATTCCGATATTGGTTAAATGTTTAAGGGATTCCAATTTGAAAATTCAATTAATTACGATAAAAACCCTTGCTCTAATCGGAACACCTTTAGCTGTTTCTGCTTTAATTAATTGTTTAGAAAATGAAGAAAACAAAGAAGAAGTTTCTATTGCCATAGTAAATACTTTAGGAATAATACACAGTAGAGATGCCGTACCGGTATTAATTAGAATGGCTGCTTTTGGGGGTAAATCAGAAATTAGTGCAGCAGCAGTTGAAAGTTTAGGAATTATCGGAGATAAGAGAGCAATGCCTGTTTTGAATGAATTGTTATTTTATGGAAATGTACGATTTGAAAGATCTATTAAGGAAGCAATAAGTAAAATCTTAAAAATAAATGCTTTGATTAAACTTAAAAAACGTAAAAATTTAAGAAAAAAAGAAAATAGTTTTTAAGGAGTGAAACTTGACCAAATATTTTAATATAATTAAAAAATTCCTAAAAAAAGATTTATGGGAAATTGAGAATGTTGGGATTTCGGCCTTTAAATCTTTTTTCTATCGGCAAATGCGGATAATTTGTATGGTTTGGAAGGGTTTTGTCGATGACAATTGTCCCCTTCATGCTTCTGCATTAACTTATACTACTTTACTTTCCATAGTGCCTTTTTTAGCTGTGCTATTTTCTATTTCTAAAGGATTAGGAATAAAAGTTTTAGAGCCATTACTTTTGAATGAAACCATAACTGGTATAGGCGGAGATGTAATAAAATGGATTGTTTCTCAGGCTAAAGATACTAATACTACTGCTTTGGGAGCTTTAGGAGGAGGGGTTCTTATTATAATGGCGGTTAAAATGCTATCCACAGTAGAGAATTCTTTTAATACTATCTGGGGAGTAAAAAGGTCTCGCAGTATATTTAGAAAAACAAGTGATTATCTTAGCGTATTAATAGTCGGACCTGTTTTAGTCGCTGCGGCAATAGCCATAACGGCTTCTTTGGAGAATATATCGTTTGCTCAAATAATTTTATCTCAGGGAATAATTAAGCAATTAATAATTCACTTTGTTCCTTTCGTTTCTTTATGGATTGCCTTTACCGGTGTGTACATTTTTATGCCTAATATAAGGGTTAAGATTCAACATGCATTGATAGGAGGGGTAATAGCGGGAACAATATGGCAAATTGTTCAATGGGTTTATATTAATTTTGGAATTGGTGTGGCTAAGTATAATGCTATTTATGGAGGATTTGCTCAATTCCCTTTGTTTCTTATCTGGTTATATATTAGTTGGTTGATTGTTCTTTTTGGAGCGGAGATTTCTTTTGCCAGTCAGAATGTAAAAACTTATACCCAGGAAAAATGGGCACAATCAGCAAGTTATTCTTTTCGGGAAGAATTAGTTTTATATTTAATAACTTTGATTTCTGTCAATTTTTATACAGGAAAAACACCCTGGACAGTAGAGAAAATTTCAAAAAAATTAAATGTTTCCAGCAGGTTGGTTAAAGATCTCCTTTTTCAATTATGTAAAACCGATATTTTGTACGAAGTAAATGGGGATATTACTTATTACCAACCAGCGGCAGCTTTAGAAAAAATATCTCTGGAAAAAATTTTAAATGCTGTAAAAAATTATGGGGGAAATCCTTTACAAAAAATAAAAATAGAAAATAAACAAGAAAAATATATAAAAAAAATAATAAACAATCTTAATCAAGCAACAAAAAATGTTGTAGCCAATGTTACTCTTAGAGATTTAGTTTTAAAAATAGAGGCGGATAAGGAAAAATAGACTATATTGGCAGAAGATAATTCTTAATCCACCCAAAAAAAATTATATTTTTTAGATTTTACTTTCGGTAGTTCAAAGAAGGAAATGAATTATTAGTTTATATAAAAACTGTAAAAAAAATGTAAAAGGGGAGTAAATGTTAAAAAAAATAGAGATTTTAAGTGTAGTGTTTTTAGGGTTATTTCTGTTTGGTTGTACGCAAAGAGAGAGAGAGAGGAAAATAAAGTTTGAGGATAAGCCCTGCTATGGGGATATGATTATTAATGCTTCTATTGGAGATGCCAGTTATTTAAATCCTGTTCTGTCAACGGATTCCTCTTCCGGGACTATAAATGATCTTGTTTATAATGGATTAGTGAAATACGATAAAGATTTAAATTTAGTAGGGGATTTAGCAAAATCCTGGACGGTTTCGCAAGATAGACTGGTAATTACTTTTTACTTACACCAAAATGTAAAGTGGCATGATGGCGTTTCTTTTACTGCTGATGATGTAAAATTTACTTATAATAAATTGATTGATCCGGAAGTTAAAACACCTTATTCCTCAAAATTTGAAAAAGTGTCCAAGATTGAAATTGTAGATAAACATACTTTGAAAGTAACTTATAAAGAACCATTTTCTCCCGGGCTTGCTTCCTGGGTAATGGGGATTATTCCTCGCCATATTTTCCAAAAAGGAGATTTTAATAGCCACCCGGCTAATCAACATCCTGTAGGTACCGGGCCTTACATTTTTAAAGACTGGAAAAGAGATGAAAAAATTGTTTTAGAAGCAAATCCTGAATATTTTGAAGGAAAACCGTATATAAACAAATATATTTATCGTATTATTCCGGACCAGGCAGTAGAATTTTTGGAATTAAAGGCAGGAAATGTTGATATGGTGAGTTTAACTCCTCATCAATACAGGAATGAAACTAATTCTTTGCAGTTTCAAGAGGACTTTAATCGTTTTCGATATCCCAGTTTTGGATATACTTATCTGGGATATAATCTCTTAAATCCTCTTTTTAAAGATAAACGTATTCGACAAGCAATAGCTTATGCCATAAATAAAGAGGAAATTATTCAGGGGGTGCTTTTAGATTTGGGAAAACCGGCGACCGGTCCTTTTCCACCCTCTTCCTGGGCCTACAACCCGGAGATAAAACAGTATCCTTATAATCCCGATAAAGCAAAAAAAATTCTGGATGAAACAGGATGGAAAGATACAAATAATGATGGGATTTTGGATAAAGATGGGAAAAAATTTGAATTTACTATTACCACTAACCATGGTAATAAAACACGGGCACTTTGTGCTGAAATTATTCAGGCTAATTTAAAAAAAATAGGGATAAAAATAAATATTCATATTATAGAATGGAGTTCCTTTATTCATCAATATATAGACAAGAAGAAATTTGAAGCAACTCTCTTGGGTTGGTCATTATCTCTTGATCCGGATTGTTATAGTATCTGGCATTCCAGCCAAATGAAAGAAGGTAGATATAATTTTATTTCTTATAAAAACGAAGAGGTTGATAGCCTTTTAGTAAAGGGAAGAAAAATTTTTGACCAGGAGAAAAGAAAAAAAATTTATCATCGCATCCATGCTATTCTTGCGGAAGAACAACCCTATACTTTTTTATATGTAGGAGATTCTTTGCCTGTAGTCCATAACAGATTTTATGGTATAAAGGTTGCTCCTTTGGGTATTGGATATAATTTTATCAAGTGGTATGTGCCGGAGAAGTTGCATAAATATACCCGATTTAAATAAAATAGCAAATTAAAGGGATTGACAAAGAAGGGGTTTTTTTGTATTATAACACCGCTAAAAGAAAGGCTGTTTTAAATTTGAAGTAAAAAGAAAAAAAATAACATGGAAAAAGATTTAGCCGTTATTGTTCTTGCCGCGGGAAAAGGTACGCGTATGAAGTCAGATTTGCCTAAGGTTTTGCACCAATTATGCGGCAGGTCTATGATTGGCTATGTTTTACATGCGATTCATAAATTGGGTAGCAAGAAGAATTTTTTGGTAGTAGGGCATAAGAAAGAACAGGTTAAAGAAAAAATTAAAAGGGAATTGCCCTTTTTTTCTGATAAATTTACTTTTGTAGTACAAAGAGAACTTTTGGGCTCAGGACACGCGGTACTTCAGACAGAAAAGAACCTTAAAAATTTTAAAGGTTACGTTTTAATAATAAGCGGGGATATCCCGTTAATCGAGAAAGAAACTTTAATAAGGTTAGTCAACTGTCATAAAAAAGAAAAAAATGCAGCTACTATTCTTACTACCCAAATAGAAGTCCCTTTTTCTTATGGGAGAATAATCCGTAATAAAGATAATGAAGTAGAGGGAATTATAGAAGAAAAAGAAGCTTCTGTTAGTGAGAAAAAAATAAAAGAAATAAACAGTGGAATTTATTGTTTCTCTTCCGGGTTTCTTTTTGATTCTTTGCGTTCAATACGGTGTACTAATAAAAAAGGAGAATATTATCTTACAGATGTAATAAAAATATTAAAAGAAAAAGGAAAGAAGATTGGGGCTTGTAAAATAGAGGATAAGAAACAGGTTATAGGAATTAATAATAGAATAAGTTTGGCGTGTGTTCAACGGATAATACAACAAAAAATTTTAGAAAATTTAATGTTGAAAGGTGTAACTATTATTAATCCCCAGGAAACTTATATTGAAGATTCAGTGGAAATTGGTAAAGACACAGTTGTTTTTCCTGGTGTAAATATCCAGGGTAACACACGAATTGGGAAAAATTGTTATATAGGTCCTTATACAATAATAAAAGATTCCTATTTGGAAAATAGCATTAAGGTTCAAATTAGTGTTTTGGAAAAAGCTAAAATTTCTTCTAAAACCATTATACAGCCTTTTTCTTATATAAAAGGTTAATCTTAAAATAATATTAATCTTGCATTTTGTATTCCAGCGTAAAATTACGCTTAATAAATAATTATTGATTACTATTATTAAAATTTGAGTAATATTTTTTAATAAAAACTAAACGGGTTTTTCGTGGAGATAAAATGAACGGATTAAAAGTTTTTAGTGGGAATGCTAATCTTAAACTTGCTCAGGATATATGTGACTACTTAACTGTTCCCTTAGGGCAAGCGCAAGTGACTAAATTTGCAGATGGTGAAATCAATGTACAGATAAACGAGAATATTAGAGGGACGGATTGTTTTATTATTCAACCTACCTGCCCTCCGGTAAATGACAATTTGATGGAACTTTTAATTATGATTGATGCTCTTTCCCGTGCTTCGGCGCGGAGAATTACAGCGGTATTACCTTATTATGGATATGGACGGCAGGATAGGAAAGTAGAGCCTCGTGTACCCATTACTGCTAAATTAGTAGCTAATTTAATTGTTTCTTCAGGGGTAAGCCGGTTACTGGTACTGGATTTACATGCAGGACAAATTCAGGGTTTTTTTGATATTCCGGTAGATCACTTGTATTCTACCCCTGTTTTGGTTAAATATTTTAAGAAAAAAAATATTCCGGATATAGTTGTTGTTTCTCCTGATGCGGGTGGGGTAGAGAGAGCACGGGCTTTTGCTAAAAGATTAGAAGCGGACCTGGCTGTTGGGGATAAAAGAAGATCGGGGCCTAATCAGGTTGCTACGATGAATATCATTGGAAATGTGGAAGGAAAAAATGCTATTATCTTTGATGATATGATAGATACTGCCGGTAGTTTGATTAAAGTGGTTGAAGCTCTAAAAAGGGAAAAGGTGTTAAATGTTTATGCGGTAGCAACCCATCCTGTTTTATCAGGGACGGCAATTGAAAGAATAAATAATTCGGCAATAAAAAAATTAATTGTTACGGATTCTATTATTTTGTCTGATGAAAAGAAAACAAATAAAATAAAAGTTCTTTCTGTCGCAGAATTATTGGGAGAGGCAATAGCACGTATTAATAAAGAAGAATCGGTAAGTACTTTGTTTATATAAGAAAAAATAAAATATTATATACTCGGATAAACTACGGAGGAGAGGATATGCAAAAAGAAATGTTTTTGAATGCAGAGAAAAGACCGGAAATGACTAAAGGAGAAATAAACAAATTGCGTTCGCAGGGTAAATTGCCGGCGGTGTTATATGGCAGCGGACAAAAAACTGTTTCCCTGATAGTAGATGAGAAGGAATTTAGAAAAATTATGCATACGGATTTAGGGGAAAATATTGTTATTAATTTAAAAGTAGAAGGGGAGAAAAAAAATAATCATTCGGTTATTGTAAAGGAATGGCAAATAGATTCGATAAAAAGGGATTTATTACATGTTGATTTTTGTCAAATTTCTTTAAAGAAAGAAATTATAGTAAATGTTATGATAGAGACAAAAGGGGAAGCTCCGGGAGTGAAGGAAAAAGGCGGAGTTTTAGAACATATCTTAAGAGAGTTAGAAGTCAAGTGTTTGCCTGCTAAAATCCCTCACTCTATCATAGTAGATATATCTAATCTTCAAATAGGCGAAAATATTTTAGTAAAAGATATTGTTGTTCCTGAAGGGTTAAAAATATTAAACGACCTGGGACAAATTGCTGTTAATATAGTAGCTCCTACTATCCTCGAAGAAAAACCTGCTGAAGTTTTATCTTCTGAAGCTGCAGAGCCGGAAGTAATCAGTAAAGGAAAGAAAGAGGAAGAGGGGATAGAAAAGGAAGAAAAAAAGGGGTAATTTATAGGTGAAATTAGTTGTAGGCTTAGGAAATCCAGGACGAAAATATCAAAAAACGAGACATAATCTTGGGTTTTTGGTTATAGATGCTTTAGCTAAAGAGTTTAAAGTAAAATTGAATAAAATTAAATATGATTCGTTGTTTGGAGAAGGATGGATGGATGAGGCGGTTATTTTAGCTGAGCCAATGACTTTTATGAATTTAAGTGGTAAATCAGTAAGTAAGTTGATAAAAAAATATAAAGTTGATTTGAAAGATACGATAGTTATTTATGATGATTTAAATTTGGATTTAGGTGTTTTAAAAATAAAGAAAAGTGGTTCGAGTGGTGGACATAACGGAATAAAATCAATCATTGAACATTTGCAGGTTAATTGTTTTCCTCGAATGCGGCTGGGAATAGGAAGACCCAATGAAATGATGGATTTATCAGGTTATGTCCTTTCTAATTTTAAAAAAGAAGAAAATGAAAAAGTGAGTAAAATGGTATTGGAAAGCGTGAATGCTCTTAAAATGATCTTTAAAGATGGAATAGATAAAGCTATGACTACTTATAATAAGAAATTAATTAAAGATAAAACTTAAGAAATTATAAAATGGAAAAAAAGTGGTTAATAATATTACTGATTATAATCTGTGTAGGAAGTTTTTTAAGAATTTATAAATTAAGTAATCAAAGTTTTTGGATTGATGAAGCAGCAGCAATTCAGAAATCAAGTAAACTTCCTTCTTTAGATAATTTTAAATCTTGGGTGATACCCTGGATGTCTCCCCCCTTTTATAATTTACTACTTCATTTTTGGATAATCTTGTTTGGAGAAAGTGAATTTGCTGTAAGGTCACTATCAGTTATTTTTGGAATATTAACAATTCTAGTTGTTTACTTTGTGGGCGCAGATTTGTTTAATAAAAGAACAGCTTTATTTAGTAGTTTGATACTTGCTATTTCTCCGTTTCATATTGCTTTTTCCCAGGATGTAAAGATGTATGCTCTACTGTCTTTTTTGGGTATACTTTCTGTTTATTTTTTCTACAAAACACTTTTTAGTAAAAAAAAAAATTACTGGTTGATTTATTTTTTTGTTACTACATTGATGCTTTATACTCACAACTGGGCTATTTTTTTGTTTATTGCAGAGAATATATTTTTCCTCCTTGTTAGAAAACATACAACTAATACTAAAAAATATTTGTTGAGCCAATTATTTATTGTTTTATGTTATATTCCCTGGTTACCAATTTTATTTAATCAAATTATAAATTCAAAAATTCATGTTTTTCTTCCCCTGAGTGATATTTATGCTATTTGGGCAATATTGGCGATTTATTGTGGAAAAGTCATTCGGATCGGAGAAAGTCTTTATGATGTAGGTCCGTTTCCTTCGGTAATAGGTATTAGTTTATATGGCTTGTTATTTTTTTTGGGATTATCAATAAAGGGACAAGAAAAGGTTAATAAATATTATTTTTGGAAATCAAGAGAAATTCTATTACTGGTTTGTTCCTTTTTTTTAACTATAAGTATTCCTTTTTTAATTAGTTTTAAACTTCCGATGTTTTGCACGAGGTATACTATTATAGTTTTCCCGTTATTTTGTCTTTTTATTGGAAAGGGCATAACCGGAATTAGGTCTTTTAAATTACAGGCTTTAATAATTTTAATATTAGTTTTTATTGCATCTTTTACATTGAGTAAATATTATTATAGCTTTGTAAAGTCTTATGATCGGGAGCTAACTAATTATGTTAGGCAAAACGTAGAAGAAAATGATTTTATAGTAATTGCCCCAAATTGGATTGGTGCAACTTTTGAGCAGTATTATAAAAATTATTCCCGGGATAAAGTTGAAATAGAGAAAATAGTAAATCCGTCGCGCTCGAAAGCAATCCACCTTTTGAGTAAAATAAAAAACACTAAAAAACTTAATAAATCGAATAAACTGATTCTTTTATATTCTTATAAAATTCCCAATATTGAACTTAAAGAATTTAAGA
>JAGLHV010000330.1 GCA_023143305.1 bacterium
GGTTTGCCTGCAGACTGCAAACTTTATTGATTGCTCTCGTTAAATATTCTTGGTCCTCATGACTAAAAGGATTTTTTATTAAAATATCTATTTCGTTCCCTTTAATAACTTTCTCATCACCCGACTTAATAACTTCAACCGATTTAACTATTGGTTCTAAGCCTTCGCTAATTGCTTTCTTTTTTATTTTTTCAGCCTCTCCAATTGCTTGAATAATAATATTTATCATTTTTTTCATGATTTTTTCTTTTACGTCCTTTTCCTTTTCTTTCTCTGGCCTTCCTTTCTTTACTTTTCCTCTCGCTATAAGAGCCCCTATAATTTTTTCCATACGAGCATCTTTGCGTATTTCATTTACATCAAAATTATGGTCAAAAATTAAATCGGCTGTTATTTCAATCTGTTTTGGGCCTAATTCAATATTTTCTATTCTCCTAATTGCTTTTATCAAATAAGGTTTATCCTCTTCCGGATTTAGTTTTTCTTCTTTTGTTCCTTCAACCGTAACCGATTCTTCTGCTACTTCTTTAGTAGTATCTCCTTTTTTTGTCGATTCTGTAATCGAATCTATAAAAGCAAATGCCCACATATTATCGGGATGAATTTTATTTAATTCGGAATATGTTTCTTCACCTAAAAACCTTTCTGCAAATATTGCCATATTCTTAGTTAAAATCTCTACATCATTAGAGTTTATTTTTCTTTTTTCATATACTTCATATAATCCTCCATTCAAAAACTTCAAAATCAATTCTTTCGATAATAATTTTTCTTTTATTTCTTCCGTTAAATTAACTATCTCTTCTCTTCCTCCTACTTTTTCTTTTATTTCATCAATCACATTTATTTTCAAGATTAACTTTTTTAACTTAGTTATAACTAACCATTCTCCTCTCACTCTATTTAGTTTACCCTTTGCCATAGATTTAATTATCGTCGCTAACGCATTTAATCGATCAGAATCCATATCTCCTATTTCATTGAACATACATCCTAAAAATTCCATTAATGGTTCATTTTCTGATAAACTAATCATGCCTCCGCTTTTAATTTCTTCTTTTATTAAACCTATGTTCTCTATGCCCGTTTTTTCGCTTTCTTTGTAATCTTTAAATAATTCCATAGCTACTTCCGATTCCTTTATTAGATCACCCAATACTAATTCAAAAAAACTATTCAGTTCATCTTCATTAAACTTATTAACAAAATCCTCAATATCCTTATTTTTTATTATTTCAGAAACATTCTTTTTCTTATTGATAACCATATCAGTAATTAAATCCAAAATGTCTTTACTATTTATTGTTTCTTCCGCAATATCTTTTAACTTCCTTTCTTTAATTTGCTCTATCCTTTCTTTTACTATATGTTCTATAAATTCTTTTTCTATGTCTTCTATCCCGGAAGGAATTTGTAAAATATCCTCTTTGATTGTTTGTTTTGCTATAGATAATTTTCTAAGTCCTCTTATTGCTTTGCCTTTTTCAGCATCATAAATCTTTTCAATAAACTTTTTTCTTTCCAAAGCACGCAGATAATTTTCCACTTTGTTACTTTCTTCTTCTTTATAAAGTCCCTTTACATCTGCAATCTTAAATTTTTCTTCCTCTTTTTCGTCTAAAAGATTAATTATTTTAATTAGACATTGTTTTTCTACTTCTTCTAATTGAACG
>JAGLHV010000331.1 GCA_023143305.1 bacterium
AATCTTTGCTCTGGAGGTTCATAGGCATAATATGGACTTGGGTGGGCGCATATGTCATAATCTTGCTGGTTCCCAAGCAATTTAAAACAGCCGCCTGGCTTGCGACTCTCATTGTAATATATCACCATTCAACACGCATGATAATGTACTATTTTTACGAAAGGATGTGGTCATGCGTCTCATGGGGAAGAATAGGATCAGATGCAGATTGTTTCCCAATGTCTTTACGCGAAAAAATTATTTGGGCAACTACTACAGTGACAATTATAGTGCTTATATTTTATCTTCTAATAGTTGTTACGCCAATGATAAAAGCCTCTTAATTATGTGAAAATTATGGTAGGAAAATAAAATTAATAATACTGTTTTAGGTAAAAAGGGGATGTTGTTAAATAGTTAAATAACTATTTAACAACGTTGTATCATTAATTTTATTCAAGATTTATTATATACTTTTTTAGAAACTTTTCTGTTGCGTTTATTGTCTCTTCTTTGGCTATACGAGGACTTTGCGTAACCCACATCGTAAAATTATAGAATTCTTGAATATTTACCTTTATCCATTTTTTATTTTTATGGAAAAAAAATAATAAAGTGGTCATAGCAATTCTTTTGTTCCCATTTTGAAAAGGATGATTTTTAATCATAAGATAAAAAAGAATACTTGCTTTAGCAATAAAAGTCGGATAAAAATACTTTCCTGAGAAACTTTGAAAAGGAGTAACTAAACAGCTTTCCAAAATACTTGGAAAACGGGTAGAAAAAGCAGGAATCGGCTCGTTAAAAGATAGGTTTTCTTTTGCCATTCTAAAAGCGATATATTCTACTTCTTTCACAGTAATAGTAATTTTAAGCATCATTCCTTACCTAAAAGTTTAAGCAGTTCTCCGTATTCCTTCACTGTTTTTTTTACTGCCTCATCAATTTCTTTTTTATCTTTTTCGTTTAATTCTTTACCCAAAATATTGGTGATATATTTTTGGGAAATAACATAACTTCTTCCTATTTTCACTGCTTTAATCTGACCTTTTTTAACTTTCTTATATACAGCAATTCTACTCATACCCAGAATTTTAGCTAACTGGGGAATAGTAATATATTTGTCTTTTACCACAAAACCTCCTATAATCCTTATCCATTTCAACGCTTATAAAAATACATTTTTCTTGTTAACTTCATTAATATGGTTAACTTTGGTTAACCATACACATAGAGGTTAACATGAATTTCAAAAAAAGTCAAGAAATAATTTTTACAAGTTAAATTAAAAAAATATTGATAAAATTAGCTGTTTTATGTAATATAAATATATAAAATAAGCGAACTTGATAAAAATTCAGTATGTTCCATTTTGGAACACATTGCCACCGATGGCAAAGTTTACAAAACCCGGTTTTATAATTTAGATGCTATTATTTCGGTATAATACGGGACGGTCTCAAACTAATAAGATACTTGACGAAAGATAAAAAATGATAAAAAATTAACCTGTTCTAAAATGGAACAGGTTGCAGCTGATAAAAAAATAAGAAAAATAAAATAATATCTACGCTTTATTTTTACGGAGAAAAATAAATGAACGATGAAAAATTTATGAGACTTGCTATTAACAAAGCAAAGCAGGGAATTAAAAAAGGACAAACCCCTTTTGGAGCCTGTATTGTCAAAGGA
>JAGLHV010000332.1 GCA_023143305.1 bacterium
TCCTTTTATTCCCAGGCGGATAGAAAGTAATCCACCGGTTCCGCAGGGAAAAAAAGCAACGGATAAAAAAGGACTGCCTCTTTTTGGTCCGAACTTTCTGAGGATAGCTAATTCTTTATCAGCAAATTCTACTCCGCAGACGGCATTGCCGATTATACTGCCGATTTTTTGTCTGTTTTCTTTTTCAATTTCCAGTTGGCTGTCTTCCAGAGCCATCAAAGCAGCAGCGAGCGCGTATCGGTTAGAACGGTCGGTGTGTCTTATCTCTTTTGCTTTAAAGTATGCTAAAGCATCAAATCCTTGTATTTCTCCGGCAATTTGATTGTTTTCTGCTTCAGAATTAAACCGGGTTAATTTTTTAATTCCCGGTTGGCCTGCTAATAAGTTTTTCCAGAATTCTTCTTTACCGATTCCGTTAGAGGCGATTACCCCTAATCCGGTAATTACTACCCGCTTTTTGTTTTGTCGGTAAAGTTGTTTCTTTTTACCTAAAGGTAAAAGAAAAGAAGTTTGTACTTCCTTACGGTATTGAATATATTTTCTCCTAATTTTTTAACTAATGGTTTATTCTCAGAATAGATTCTTTAAATTAAAATGGAGACATATAATTTCTCAGACCTTTAGTACCCTATTTGTTCTATTCTTTTTTTTAGAGATATTAACACATTCCTGGCCGTTTTTTCTATACGGGGACGGGCAACAAGTTTTTCCAAAAACCAACCGATAAGGGGGATATTTAATTTAAACAAATGAAGAATAGTTACTTTTGTTCCGCCGGGAATTTGTTCAAAAGTCCATTTGACTTGCATACCTTTTAATTTGCCTTCTATCTGTTCAAACTCTATTGATTTGTTAGGACTAAACCAGACTTTAGATTTCCATCGCATGAGGTGTTGATTAATTAAAGCTGCTCTTGCTATTATTATTTTTCCATTTTCACGACCTATAATTTTGCTTTCTTTATATTCGGGAATGAATTCAGGATATTTTTCTACTGCCTGGGCAAGTTGATAAATTTTTTCTAAGTCAGCGTTAATTATAATAGAATTTTCCAGTTTGGTCATATTTTATCCTCCGGGGGTATTTTTTATAGGAAGGCTTAAGGGGATTTTCCCTTATTATTGTATTAGTGGACATTTTTTATTTTTACTGAACAAAAATTTTAAAAAAAATATAATTTTTTTCCCGGAACAAATCTAAGGAACAACAAAATCATTTATCATAATAAAGAAAGAGATTAGGTTAAATATATTTAAACTAATTTTAAGTATACTAAAAAAGGTAATAAATGTCAATGGTTTTTACCGTCCTATAATCATTTTAATGCTAATGATCAAAAGAAAAACGCCGAATATTCTTTTTAAGATTATAGCGGATATGGAATGAGCCAGGAAAGCACCGATTAATCCTCCGATAAGAAAACCAATACAGATGTAAGAAGCCATATAAATATTTACGTTTCCGTTACGGTAATAATGCCAGGCAGCAAGTAATCCAATAGGGGGGACCATAAGAGCTAAGGTTGTTCCCTGAGCTTGATGTTGACTTAGTCCGAATAAATAAATGAGAATAGGGATAATGATACTTCCACCGCCAATACCCAGCAATCCACTTAAACTTCCTGCCAGCAAGCCTATTATTAAATAAAGACAAATAGGTGACATAAAACT
>JAGLHV010000333.1 GCA_023143305.1 bacterium
GCGCAAAAGTTTCTGCAATAACACAGGAAATACCACACTCCTTTATGGCTAAAGGAGCATGCTCCCGGGAAGACCCGCATCCAAAATTTTTTCCGGCTACAATAATATCCCCGGTTGATACCCGGTGAATAAAATCCTCATCTAAACCCGCTAAACAATGCTTGGCTAATTCCACTACGTCGGAAGTATTTAAGAATCTAGCCGGAATAATTTCATCCGTGTTAATATTAACCCCGTATTTATGAACCTTACCCTGAAAACACATCTTACTCCCCCCGTATGATTTCATTATCTTTCCTCTTTCCTTTTCTATAAAATATAATTAATTTTATATTTTTATATTTAATCTGTTCATATAAAACAAAGAATTAAATCATTTTCACTTTTTTACCTGGGAAAAAATTAAAGTAATCTTTTTCCTGCTAATACTTATAAAGTCCAGGGTATTAATTAACTTATTGTTTTTTGAAGAATAAATGTTCACTTTAGTCATCGGAAAAAAAACTTTATTTTCATCAATAACATTAATAAAATCCAATAATCGTTGTTGGAAATGCAAATAAATTGTCCCCTCTATTCGATAATCATCTGAAAAAATCACTACTTTCTGTTCTTCCGTAGTTACCGTCATTCTTTCCTCCTTAAATAAAACAGTTATTAATAAATATCTTATAGCTTGTCAAAACTTCGTATTCTGTTAATTCTATAACTTCATCACAGGTAAATACTCTAATTTATTTATATTTCTTCCGGACTAACTATTTTGCCGGCAATAGCAGACGCAGCAGCTACTGCCGGATTAGAGAGATATACCTCGCTGCGTAAATGTCCCATTCTTCCTGAAAAATTACGATTAGTAGTAGCAATTGCTCTTTCCCCCTCTGCTAATACTCCCATATGCCCTCCCAAACAAGGACCGCAAGTAGGGGTAGAAACCACTGCTCCCGCATCTATAAATATAGTAATCAATCCTTCCTTTATCGCCTGTTTATAAATAGTTTGTGTTGCCGGAAAAATAATTAATCTTACATAGGAATGTACTTTTCGCTTCTTTAGAATATGGGCCGCTATTCTTAAATCTTCTATTCTACCATTAGTACAGGAACCAATTACAGACTGGTCAATGAAAATTTCCCCTACCTCACTTATCGGCCTGGTATTAGAAGGTAAATTAGGAAAAGCTACCTGGGGCTCTATCTTAGAACAATTATATTCATATATTTCTTTGTATTTTACATCTTTATCCCCGATAAATACTTCATAAGGCCTTTCTGCCCTGGCTTCTATATATTCAATCGTAGCATCATCCGGCTGAATAATTCCGTTTTTTCCCCCTGCTTCTATGGCCATATTACACATCGTCATTCTCTCCGACATAGAAATCTTTTTTATTACTTCACCGGAAAATTCCATAGCACAATATAAGGCACCGTCTACCCCAATATCACCTATGGTATATAATATCAAATCTTTTCCTGATACCCACTTTTTTAATTTTCCTTTATAAATAAATTTAATTGTTTCTGGTACTTTAAACCAACATTTACCAGTAACCATTGCCGCAGCAAAGTCGGTAGAACCAACACCGGTAGAAAAAGCTCCTAATGCCCCATAAGTACAGGTATGAGAATCTGCCCCTATGACTACATCCCCCGGCAAAACAATTCCTT
>JAGLHV010000334.1 GCA_023143305.1 bacterium
TTTTTCCAAACAATGACTTATTAATACAGCAAATTTCTTAACATTAAATGGTTTAGAAATATAATCATATGCACCTAACCGCATTGATTCTACTGCTGTTTTAACATTTCCATAAGCAGTCATCATAATTACTTCACATTGAAGGTGTTTTTTCTTTACCCGTTTTAAAACTTCCACCCCGTTAATATTCGGCAAATTAATATCTAAAAGCAATAAATTATAATTATTACTATTAATAAACTCCAAAGCCTGTTCCCCGCTTTCCACATCATCTACCTTATATCCCTCCTTTTCTAAAATATCAACACATAAATTTCTCACGGATAAATCATCATCAACTACTAATATACATCCCCTGGCCATTTTGCCCCCTACCCCTTTTTACAAGAATCAACTAATTTTAAAAACACCTATCATTTCCTTTTATTTTTTTTATAACCATTGTATAGTCCTAATTCTCTCCGATAAACATTTACTGAGCGACGAGAAATGTTTATTGCAAATTCTTTCTTTAACTTATTTTTAATCTTTTCATCGGTATAATGCTCTTTTTCATTATTTATAATTTTTTTAACTAATATTTTTCTAATCTTTTTCTTATTAGGAAAAAAATCTTTTAAGGATTTTTCCTCTCCCCATGGCATAACAATACTTTTATTACCAATTAAGCGGCAAATTAAACTAGAATTTATATTTAATTTACGGGATAAATCCCTTTGGGTAAATGATATTAAGTTTTTAATATCTTCCGAACCTAAATAATCAGACTGAATTTCTATGCCGCTCTGAATTATCCGATGAATTGTTGTTTTTCTGATATTAATTAAATTTAAATCTTTAAGCAGTTTATCCATTCTTTCAATTTCTTCCCTGGAAAAAAAATTGTTTTTTTGGACTTCCTTTATTTTTTCGTAATTTATTAAATACTTTCCTCTAACATAATCAGGCACAAAATATCCTATAACAAAAGAATTTTCTTCTGTTTTTTCAACCGATGCTATTTTAAAATAATGTTTTTTTTCTCCTGAACTTATCAACGACGGGTGGTGAAATTCGCTATGAATAGAAATTTCATTAATTAAATCGTTAATTTTATTAATCCTGGATATTGCTAAACCTGTTTTTCGGGATATTTCTTGTAAAGACAAATTAATTTCATCGTACAAAAAATATTTCTTAAATTTATTTATTCCTAATTCCCTGATTATTCGAATTATTTTTTCTTTACCTTCTAATAAGGATTCTAAATCTACTTTACTATTATTCACGCTAATTTCTTCCTTAAATTGCAAAAAATTAGATGAAAGGCCCGATTTAACCAATCGTTGATAACTTATCAGTCTTTTTATTTTTAATTTTCTAAATAATGGATCATTTTCCACGTTTTTAATAAATTTAGAAAATTCTATTTCGGGAAAATCTATAAAATTGGTCAATTTCATTGCGGCTATTAGTTTATTTCTTAGCTGTGTTTTTAGAGTTTGATTTAGCTCATTCTGTAAAATACCCATTTTTTTATCCAAAACTAATATGTATTTTTGTGGTTTATGCAAAAAAAATCACCATTACAAATATAACACGAAAAGGTAATAATCTCAATATTTTTTTACATTAGTATTTAACAGTAAATTTTTTTTATTTAACATGGAAAACTAT
>JAGLHV010000335.1 GCA_023143305.1 bacterium
GTTGTATAGTTAATGGTCCGGGAGAAGCAAAAGAAGCAGACATAGGAATCGCCGGTGGTCAACATTTCGGGGTTTTGTTTAAAAAAGGAAAAGTTATAAAAAAAATACCGCAAAAAAGATTATCCAAAGAATTATTAAAAGAAATAAAAAAACTTATAAACATTTAATTAAAAAGTAATTTTTAACAAGGAGAAAAAATTATGCGATTTAGTAAGATTTTAATACCTACTTTAAAAGAAGTCCCTGCCGAAGCAGAGACAATTAGCCATAAACTTATGTTGCGTGCCGGATTGGTACGTAAATTGGCTACCGGGGTATATGTATATCTTCCTTTGGGTTTTAAAATATTACAAAATATAAAAAAAATTGTTATTGAAGAAATGAATAAAATTGGTGGCCAGCAAATGATGATGCCGGCTATTCATCCTGTGTCTTTATGGAAGGAAAGTGGGCGATGGGATTTGTTTTCCCCGGTAATGTACCGTCTTTTGGATAATGAAGGCAGGGGAAATACGGTTTTGGGGGCCACGCACGAGGTAATAATTACTAATTTAGTAAAAAAAGAAATTCAATCTTATCGTCAGCTTCCCCAACTTTTTTATCAGATTCAAACTAAATTTCGCAATGAACTTCGTCCTCGTTTCGGCCTTATTCGCTGTCGTGAATTTATGATGATGGATGCTTATTCTTTTCATTCTACGCAAAAAAGTCTGGAAGAAACTTATTCCTCAGTTTATGATGCCCATAAAAGTATTTTTGACCGTTGTGGATTAAGCTATAAGATAGTAGAAGCGGATAGCGGACCTTTCGGAGGTAAAATTTCACACGAATATATGGTTTTGTCTGATTCCGGTGAAGATAGAATTTTAATTTGTGAAAGTTGTGGTTATGCGGCTAATATAGAAAAAATAGCTACCCAAAGTAATTCTGCAGTAATTAATAAAGAAGCAAAAGGCCAATTATCCTTAAAAGAAGTAGAAACCCCTAATATGAAAACAGTAGAAGAGGTTTCCCGTTTTTTAAAAGTGAAGTCCCGGGATTTAATTAAAACTTTAGTTTATCAAAACCAGGAAAATAAAATCTTAGTTTTAATACGGGGGGATGATGAATTAAATGAAGTAAAGCTTAAAAACTATTTAAAGTCTTCTCAGTGGACTCTGGCTGATGAAGAAGTGGTTAAGAATTTAACCAATGCCCCATGTGGTTTTGCCGGCCCGGTGAAAATAGAAGGGGTAAAAATTATTGCCGATTATAAAATAAAGGAAATGCGTAATGCCGTAACCGGGGCCAATAAAGAAAATTATCATTTAATAAATGTTAATCCGGATAGAGATGTTAAAGTAGATGAATATCTGGATTTACGAACAGTAAAAGAGGGCGAACCTTGTTTAAAATGTAAGGGTAAACTTATGTTGAAAACGGGGATTGAAATAGATCACATTTTCGATTTGGGAACAACCTATAGTCAGGCTCTGGGGGCTAATTTTCTTGATGATAAAGGAGTGGAAAAACCCTTGATTATGGGATGTTACGGTATCGGTGTTTCCAGATTAATTAGTACAATAATTGAACAAAATTACGACGATAAAGGAATTATCTGGCCTTTCGAGATTGCTCCATATAAAGTATTAATTGTAGCTTTGAATTATTATGA
>JAGLHV010000336.1 GCA_023143305.1 bacterium
TTATTATTATGTCATTGCGAGGAGCGAAAGCAACGAAGCAATCTCCAATGAAACCGTCATTGCGAGGAGAGCCAACAACGAAGCAATCTCAAATTTAGAAAAAGCAGTAAATTTAAACCCTTTAAATGCACTTTATCATTATAAACTTTCCTTAGAATACTTAAAGAAAAAACCACAAAACAAATACATTAAAAATTATTTAGAAGAAATAAAGCAGGCAACATATCTTAATCCAACAAATGCAAAGTATCACATGACCCTTGCTGTGCTCTACAGCCAATTGGCAAATTGGCCTATTACTCATCGTCCATTAAATGAAGATTACATAAAATTAGCTCATCAGGAGTTTCAGCAAGCAATTTATTTAGCTCCCAATACCCCCTATGGACATAAAACTTATGCTGATTGGCTTTTTACCCAATCCAGTAAAGAAAATATTGAAAAAGGAATAAGCGAATATAGAAAAGCAATTGCTTTAAAGCCGGAATTAACTGCTGATACTCTTGAGTCTTGTTATAACTTAACCCATAACTATAATTTATTATCAGAAATAATACCGGATACAACCGATGGTCATTTCACTTTAAGAAAATACCTTATTAAAAAAGGATTAAAAGAAAAAGCTTTAGAGGAAGAAAATATTATATTAGATAAAATAACAGAAGAGCTTTCTTTTGCGGAAAATAAAAAAGAAGTTTACCAAAAAGCAGGACAAATTTATCATGACTTAGGAAGATTTAACGAAGCAATAAAAGTGTATCACGAAGCTATGGACCTTGGTTTACAAAACAGTTGGTCTTATTATCGTCTTGCAGATAGCTATAGAAAATTAGGTAAGATGGATTTAGCTATAAAATATTTTAAACTTTCATTAGAATTAGATGAAGAGAACTGCTGGGCATACTTTAGTTTAGCACGAACATATCAAGGTTTAGGCAAAAAAGCTGAGGCAGAATCAATGTGGCAGGAAATTATTAATTTAAAAAATGCAGATTCTGATGCTAAACGGATAGCTAAAAGGGAATTAAAAAAATAATGGAAAAATCAAGACCTCGTAGTCACATTCTTGTTCGTAATACTTTGTGGAATTTTCTCTCACAGGGTTGGTTTCTAATCTTGGCTTTTGTGACGACACCTTACATTATCCGCAAATTAGGAACAGATGCTTATGGGGTTCTATCTATAGTGGGTGTTGTTCTTGGCTATTTTGCTTTTTTAGATTTGGGTTTAGATCGAGCAGTTATAAAATATGTGGCAGAATATTATGCCAAAAAAGACTTTGATACAATAAGGGAAGTGATAGGTACTGCTTTAGTAATATATTTTCTGATGGGTTTTATTGGTGGAACAGTTATTGCTTCTTTAACAGCTATTTTGATTACGAAGGTATTAAAAATTCCTTCCAATTTGATAAATATCTCTCAATTTATATTTTACATAAGTGCCCTTGGTTTTTTAATCAATATGCCGCTTAGTGTGTTTGGTTCCATTCCCAAAGCATTACAGAGATTCGATGTGGTTAACAAAATCAAAATATGTTTTGGTACTTTACAATTACTATTTACAGTTTTACTTCTATATTTAGGATATTTTCTTAAGCAGATA
>JAGLHV010000337.1 GCA_023143305.1 bacterium
ATAGCTATTGGTATTTATTTTGCTTTTTTTTATTTTGGCTTTAATATAATAGGGTGGAGCCCCTGGCAATCCACTATTTTTGCCATTTTACCTTGTTTATGCTGTTTTATTTATCTTATCTGGAGAATGCAACAGATAATTTTTAAAAAGGAAGAGGATTCTCAATTGGCACTTATACGTATTGCCCGGGAGATGGTGAAAATAAAAATTCCCTTAAAACTAATAGAAAAAGTAGCAGATTCGGTTTATGATATTATTAAAGTCAGGCAGGTAAGTATATTTTTATTAAATGATAAAACTAAGGAATATGTCTTGCAAGCAGGAAAAGGGAGGCTTCCTTTTTTGAAGACCGGTTTTGTCCTGAAGAAAAAAGATCCGGTAATTAATTGGTTTAAAAAAACCGGTAAAGAGTTTTATCAACAAGGTTTAATTAAGAAAGAAGAAAAGCATTTTTTACAGTTAGATATTGTAAGAGAGTGGTTGCATAGTGAAAAATTATTAGCGGAAAAAGGAAAAAACTGGATAGAGTCTTTAATAAAAATACAATTTCAAATGGAATCATTGAGGGCTAGCTTGATAATTCCCAGTTGTTACGGAAAAAAAATAGTAGGGATTTTATGTTTAGGAGGAAACCAGTATACCCAAAGGGATATTGAAGTTTTAAGCGGATTTACTGATGATATGGCTATGAATATAAGTAATGCTTTTTTGATTAGTGATTTACGTCACCAAATTGATGAAAAAACTATGTTAAGCAGAGAACGGTATAATGCTTATCAGAGGTTAGAAACGATTTTCAAAGAGATTATTTCCGCATTTGCAATGACCGTTAGTAAAATGGACCCTGATTATACTTACGAGCATGTAGAAAAGACTTCTAAATATGCTCAGAAATTGGTAGATAAATTGCAGCCAAAGCAGATAAAGGAAAAACTTATTTCCAGGGATATGTTTTTTGCCGGAATACTTCTTCATGATATAGGAAAAATATTTATTCCCAAAAATATTTTAAACAAACCGGGTTCTTTAAATGATGAAGAATGGAAAATAATTAAAAGGCATCCGGTAGATGGATTTGAATTATTAAAAAACATAAAAGGAATGGAAATAAGTGCTGAAATAATTAAGCATCACCATGAAAGAATAGATGGGAAGGGTTATCCGGATGGATTGAAGGGTGACCAGATTTCTATAGGGGCAAAGATAGTCTGTGTGGTTGATTCTTTTGAAGCGATGACTGCCGACCGTCCATACAGAAAAGCAAAACCAAGAAAAGAGGCAATAACACAACTTGTAGAAAATAGTGGAACGCAGTTTGATTCTCTGGTAGTAGAGGCTTTTGTGGAACTATGTGAAAAGGGAGAAATTTAAAAATAATAAATAAGAAATATTTTTTAATCAAGAGGCTTACCGGAAATTCCTGTCAATTTTAAAAAAACAGAGAAAAATTGTTGTTCGAATTAGACTTTTTACGAAAGGTAACTGCGGGGAATTCTTGACTTTTTAAGTTTTTTTTAGTAAGGTATTTCTATATTTAAAATATTGGGGCGCCATCGTCTAGCCCGGCCCAGGACGTAGCCCTCTCAAGGCTAAGACACGGGTTC
>JAGLHV010000338.1 GCA_023143305.1 bacterium
TCCTTTTTTCATTCTGTCATTCCTGCGAAAGCAGGAATCCATAATCCAAAATGTGCTTAAAATATCAATAGCTCCCTGCTTTCGCAGTAATGACAATAAAGGTAAAAAAGATCTTTTTCAAAAGTCTATTTAAATATAAAGATCCCTTTCTCCTGCTTTAATTTTTTCATAATACTCTACAAGCTTAGGATAAAAATCAGGCATCGTTTTCTTAATTTCATTTAATTCTTTATTAATAATTATTTCTCCTACCTCTTTGGTTTCCTCACTGGCAAAATCATCAAGCCACTCCCGAAAAGTAAGAACGGCATTTAATTTACAAAACCTTCCTTCTTTTCCTGTTCTTAAAAGGTTCATAATCTTATCCCCTGTTCTTCCACATCTATACCCGGCAGTACAAAAGGAAGTAATATACCCTTTTTCGGCTAACTCTTTGATTACCTCATCTAAACTTCTGGTATCCCCCAGAATAAACTGCTGCCTCTCTCCTTCCTGGCTGGTATAGCGGTCACTATAAGCCCCTATTCCAATACGGGTAGATGCATCCATCTGTGTACACCCCAAAGCCAACACTTCTCTCCGCATTTGAGCTGATTCCCGGGCAGTAAGAATCATTCCGGTATAAGGAACTGCCAATCTAATTACTGTAATTAATTTTTTAAAATCATCATCACTTACTTTATATCCTGTCTGTTTATTAAAGGGAGTATTAGCCGCCGGTTCCAGTCGGGGAAAAGAAATAGTATGCGGCCCTACGCCAAACTTTTTTTCTAATTCCCGGGCATGATACAACAAACCCATTGCTTCAAACTTCCAATCATATAAACCAAAAAGAACACCTATACCCACATCATCTATCCCTGCTTCCATAGCCCGGTGCATACAATAAAGCCGCCAGTTATAATCTGCTTTTATCGTTCCCACCGGATGTACTTTCCGGTAAGTCTGATGATGGTACGTTTCCTGAAATACCTGAAAAGTACCCAGGCCTACTTTTTTCAATTCTTTGAGCTTTTCGATAGATAAAGGAGCAGCATTGACATTCACCCGTCGTATTTGACTACAACCTCTTTTTGTTTTTTCCTTAACGCTATATATAGCTTTAATGGTTTCCATCATATAATCAACGTCTGTTTGAGGGTGTTCACCATAAACAACAATCAATCGTTTATGCCCTATTTTACCGGTTAGTACCTGAGTTTCTTTTTTGACCTCTTCCAAATTAAGCTTTCTTCTTTTTACTGCAGTATTATCTTTTCTAAAAGCACAATAAAGGCAATTATTGACACAAAGATTACTTAAATAAAGAGGAGCGAAAGTTACGATTCGGTTATCGTAAACTTTTTTCTTAATTACCGATGCAACCTCTTTCATTTCCTGCCATAATTGTTCATCTTCTACATTTAAAAGAGCCGCTGTCTCCTCCGGAGTTAAAGTTTGAATGGCTAATGACTTTTGTAAAATGTCTCTTACTTTTTTAGCATCTGTATTTTTTTCAACCTGTAATTTTTCCACAATTTCTTCTTCATTAATAAAATCTTTTCCCTCATTTAAATACTTTTCATATTCGTCCTTTTTTATTTTATTTTGTC
>JAGLHV010000339.1 GCA_023143305.1 bacterium
GGGGTAAATCCTTTTCTTTTTGGAGGAACAATCAGTATCTTAATTATCATTCACCCAAGGCTCTGGTACTTTTTGTAGAGACTGATCGTCCTATTTATCGTCCCGGGGATAAAGTTAAGGCCAAAGTAATTGTAGTAAGGAGAAAGTCAAACGGGTTTAAAACTTTAGATAAAACAGCAGAGGTAACTTTTTCTGCGTCCGATCCTAATGGGAAGAAATTTTTTACAAAAAAAGTTAATCTGAAAGAATTTGGCAGTGCTAGTGTTAGTTTTAAAATACCCACCGGCCGCCTATTGGGTAGATATAACATTAATGTCTATGGTGGCGATGGCCGTTTTAGTAATGATACAACTATTGGGTTTTCCGTAGAAGAATATAAGAGGCCGGAGTTTGAAATTACACTTAAAGAAGCCAAAGAAGCCTGGAAATATAATCAGCCGGTAAAGATTCTTGGGCAGTCGACATATTATTTTGGCGGGCCGGTACCTAATGCTCCCATTAAATACCGCATTAAACGGCAGGTCTATATCCCCTGGTATTATCGTTATTGGTTTAGGGGGAATTATTCATCCCATGCCCAGGAGATAGCCACCGGTGAATTAAAGACCGATGAGCAGGGAAATTTTGAAATTGATTTTATTCCTACAGCACCGCCTCAGACTAAATATGGAGGATGTCTTCCGGATATATCCCGATTTTTAGTGGAAGTAGAAGGTCGTGATTCCGGAGGCCGTACTATTTCTACTCAACAATCTTATCAAGCCGGCAAGAACGCTATTTATTTGGTGCTTGAGCCGAAGAAGGGATTTTATTTAAGCAAAGAAAGCGTATTTATTCAATCCCGGTGCCTGACTATTAATGATGCTCCGGTGGCAGGAAAAGGGAATTATAAAGTTTTTCGTTTGCAGGAAGTACCGGCTAAGCCACTTACTGAGCTGGGATATGGTTATGCCGGGAATTGGTGGGGATGGTTGCCTCCTCTGGATGTACAGTTAAAAGATGTACCCAACGGGAAATTAGTAGCTCAGGGAAAGATTAAACACGATAAAAAAGGTAAGGCAATGATAAAAATCAATCCTCTTTTACCGGGGACTTATCGTTTGGTAGAGGAATCGTTTGGCCCCTGGGGCGGAAAGATAGAGCAGGCTAAGATTTTTGTAGTAGCCAAAAGCAGAAAAGAAGCAGTACCGGTAAAAGCAGCAACAGTAATGTTGGTGGAAAAGGATGAATACAGGGTAGGAGAAATTGCCCGTTTTATTGTTGGTTCTGCATTAGCTGATGGGGTTTATCATCTGGAACTTTGGGCAGGAAAACATTTCTTGAAAGGAATAGTGATTGACGGGAATCAACCGGTAAGATTAATCCAGATTCCGGTAACTAAGAAAATGAAAGGAGGATTTACCCTGCGCTGGTTTGGGGTAAAGAATTTACAGGTTTGTTATAACCAGGCAACAATTGCCGTTCCCTGGAAAGAGAAAAAACTTAAACTTAGCCTGACTCCTTTTAAGCAGAAATTAAAACCCGGTGAAAAAGTTACCTGGGGAGTAAAAATTAACGATTGGAAAAAGCGGTTGGTAAGGGGAGAAGTG
>JAGLHV010000034.1 GCA_023143305.1 bacterium
AAGTAAAAGAAAAAGTAAAAGAAAAAGTGAAGGAGCAAAAGGAACTAGAAGAAATAGACGAGGACTTTTTATTAGAACAAACTAAAAAAGTCAAACAAAAAACCGGGACACCTCAAAGAAGTGAGGAAATAGAGGATCTTTTAAGAGAAAAAAATTTATTAGATGTTGAAGTAAATCAAAATAGTGAAAAAGAAAAAGAAGAGAGCGAAAAACTTTTTGGAGAAGTAAAATTAAATCAGAGGTATACCTTCAATAATTTTGTCGTTGGCCCTAATAGTCGATTTACTCATGCGGCTGCTTTAGCTGTAGCGGAAAACCCCGGAAAAATTTATAATCCGTTATTTATTTATGGTGGAGTAGGTTTGGGAAAAACGCACCTTTTACATGCTATAGGGCATTTTGCCCGGGGGGAAAATAAAAATTTAAAAGTGTTGTATATTACTGCAGAAAAATTTATAGAAGATGTGATCGATGCTATTCGGCAGGGAACAGTAAAGAATTTTAGAAGTCATTGCAGAAAATTTGATATTTTATTGGTAGATGATATTCAGTTTTTAGCAGAAGCAGAATCTACACAGGAAGAATTTTTTCACACTTTTAATATTTTATATGATGAACAAAAGCAAATAGTTATTACCAGTGATAAACCACCCAAAAAATTAGTAGATGTAGAAGAGCGGTTGAAATCAAGGTTTGAATGGGGATTAACTGCGGATATTAAGTCGCCTAATTTGGAGACACGGGTAGCTATTTTAAAAAAGAAAGAAGAAGCTCAAAACATGAAACTGGACGACGATATTCTTCTTTATATTGCCGGAAGATTAAAGTCTAATATTCGCGAATTAGAAGGTTTTTTAAAAAGAATAGAGGCTTATGTTCAGCTTACTAAACAGGAAGTAAATTTGGAAACGATAAAAACTTTGTTGGAAGAACTTCTTCCTTCTGAAAAGGAGAGTCCAGAAGAAGGAAAGCAAAAAACAGAAATAAAGGAAAAATCAATCGAAGAAAAAGAAAAAAAGAGAGCGGAAGAATTTTTAGAGAGAGAAGTGTTTAGTTTTAAGGATAAAAGAAGAGAACCGGAACAAAAATACGAGGAAAAGCCTGAGGAAAAGCCTGAGAAAAAGCCTGAGGAAAAGCCTGAGGAAAAGTCTGAGAAAAAGCCTGAGAAAAAGCCTGAGGAAAAAGAGGAAAAAACAATAGAGGAAAAACCGATAGAAAAAGTTTCTTTAGTAGAAGAAATTTATTCTACACAAAAAGCAACTATAGAGGAAGTAACTACAAACGGTAAAACTGTTAAAGTAGTTAAAGTAGGTTATTTTTATCCTCAGGAGCATGAAGAAGAATTAAAAAAAATAAAAAAGGAGTTCGAAAGTGTTATTGAAAAGCATAAATTAAAATTTCAATTAAAAGCAGTATTTGAAAAAGAATATATACCTTATGAAAAGGTAGAATATAAGTTTTTTGTTGATTTATGTAAAAAAGCCGGGTTAAAAATTGTTATAGTTTTAGGTCCGCCAAAGGGTAAAGAATTAAAAGAGGCGGAGTTTTCTACCGGCTTAAACGCATTTTTGAGCGATGCTAAAATTTCTTTACAATTTGTTCCTTTCGCAGATATAGGCAAACAATTTAGATTTTTGAATCTGGTTTTAGATATTGTTTTAGTAAGTCATAAAAAATAATAAATTTAAAATAGAAATTTTGAATTTTAGGTGGAGAGTAATTTAAATTGGAAAATAAGGAATTAGAAAAAAAGGCTACTCAGATAAGAAGAGACATTGTTTTAATGTTGCAGGAATCTAAATCAGGACATCCGGGAGGATCATTGTCTTCCACAGAGATTATGGTTGCTTTATATTTTTCTGTTTTAAAGCATGATCCGCAAAAACCCAATTGGATTGAGAGAGATCGTTTTATTTTATCCAAAGGTCACAGTTGTCCTGTTCAATATGCTTGTTTGGCTCGGGCCGGATATTTTAATCGAGAGGAATTATTTACTTTACGTAAATTAAATAGCCGTTTACAAGGGCATCCGGGAAAAGATAAAAAATTACCGGGGATAGAGGTTTCCAGTGGTTCCTTAGGGCAGGGTTTATCTATATCTGTTGGGAATGCTTTAGGATTTAAATTAGATAATAAATTACAAAGAGTGTATTGTTTAATGGGAGATGGAGAGCTTGATGAAGGACAAATTTGGGAGGCAGCAATGGCTGGTGCTCATTATCGATTAAACAATTTATGTGCTGTTGTTGATAATAATGGATTGCAAATAGATGGGTGCCTGAAAGAAGTGATGAACATTGAGCCTTTAAGGGAAAAATGGAATTCTTTTGGGTGGAATACTATAGAAATTGATGGGCATAAAATGCAGGAAATACTCAATGCTTTTAAAGCTGCCCAGGAAGAAAAAAATAAGCCAACGGTAATAATCGCTCATACTATAAAAGGAAAAGGCATATCTTTTATGGAAAATGTAGCCGGCTGGCATGGTAAAGCTCCCAGCAAGGAAGAGACAGACCGGGCTTTAAAGGAATTAGTTTAAAAGGAAGATATTTTATTATGGGAAAAATGCGTTCAACCAGAGAAGGTTATGGAGAAGGTTTACTCCTCTTAGGAGAGAAGAATAATAATTTAGTCGTTTTAGATGCGGATACTTCTTGTTCTACTAAAACAGATATATTTGCCCGAAAATTTCCGCATAGGTTTTTTAATGTAGGAGTTGCTGAACAAAATTTAATGGGGATAGCAGCGGGATTATCGTTAACCGGTAAAATTGCTTTTGCCAGTGGGTATAGTATATTTGTTTCAGGAAAAGCGTGGGATCAGATTAGAAATATAATTTGTTATTGTAAGTTAAACGTAAAAATAGGTGCTACTCATGCAGGAATAACTGTAGGAGCAGATGGAGCAACTCATCAGGCATTGGAAGATATTGCTTTGATGAGGGTTATTCCAAATATGAATGTGGTTGTTCCTTGTGATGCCGTGGAAGCACGTAAGGCTGTGTTTACAATAGCAGAAGAGATACAAGGGCCTGTTTATCTTAGATTGGGTAGAGGGGCAGTTCCTTCAATTACCCAGGAATCAACTCCGTTTATTTTTGGAAAAGCCCTTACTCTTAACGAAGGGAAAGATGTTACCATTATTGCTTGCGGCATAATGGTGTGGGAATCATTAAAAGCTGTTGAAGAATTAAAAGAGGAAGGTATTTCGGTAAAGCTGCTCAATTTTCATACAATTAAGCCTCCCGATGAAGAAGCGATTATTCAGGCAGCAAAACAGACAAGGGCCTTAGTTACTGCGGAAGAACATCAGATTATAGGGGGATTGGGAGGAATGGTTAGTGAAATAATAGCAAGAGAAATGCCTGTTCCCTTAGAGATGGTAGGGGTTAAAAATAGCTTTGGAGAGTCAGGAGAAGCAAGTGAATTGATGGAAAAGTTCGGATTGACGGCAAAAGAAATTGTGAAAGCAGTAAAAAGAGTATTGAAAAAAAAGAAAACTATCCTTCCTTTGTGAATTACGAAATTCTAAAAACTAATTAACAGTTATGGTGACTGTGATATTTTTAAATTTAAAAAAACTTACTTAATTCTTCCCATGCTCCTTTTATGCAAACATAATAAAATAATTTTTATAGGTAATCTTATCCATCAGTTGAAAAAAATATTCAGGGAGAAGAAATGAAAAATATGAAGTGGCAGGAAATAATAGAACAAGATAAAGCCGGTTTAATTGCAAAATATACAGAAATTTTAAAGGAAAAAGAATATGGACAGGGTCTTTTAAAATATATTGATAGAATAATGGAAATAATAGAAAAAGAAAACTATCAAAAATTGGAGAATTTAGTAGAAGAAATTTCTGAAATACCGCTTTATAGAAATATAAAGATTTCTTCTATTCAGGAAGCCTTTTTAGATTTTAGAGAAGCAATAGCGTTTAAGTTAAAAGATAAATTTGAGAAAAATGATATTTCCGGAGAATTAATTTTAAAAGAACTTGAAAAGCTTTTATTTCGTATTATTTTTAAGGTTTCGGAATTATATTTAGCAACTCATGAAGCTATTATTATAAAGCAAAAAAGTATTTTAGATAGGAAAATACAGGAATTATCTATGCTCCTGGCTATTTCTTCGGCAATGAATAAAATGTTGGATTTGGACAAACTTTTGATTCTTATTGCCGATGAGGTTTTATCACTGGTTAATTATTATTCTTTTTCTATTATGCTTTTGAATAAAGAAGAAGAATTAGAATTAAAAGTTCTTTCAGGGTATAGGGAAAAAAATCCTTCCCCAGTTAAATTTAAAATAGGTGAAGGAGTAGCCGGGTGGGTAGCAGAAAATAAAAAGTCTTTATATATTTCAGATATATTAAGCGATAAGAGATTTATTGAGCCGTATGGGGAAGTAAAATGTATTTTTGCTACACCTTTGTTTTCCGGCGAACGGTTTATCGGGGTTTTAAATGTGGACAGTGATAAAGTAAATTCTTTTTCTAAGGAAGATAGAGATATTTTAGAATTGCTGGCTCTTCAGGCATCAGTTGCTATTACCAATGCCCGTTTTTGTGAAGAAGTAAAAATAAAAAACCGGTTAGACCCGTTAACTCAGATTTATAATAATATTTATTTTGAAAAATTTTTTGAACAGGAAATGAAAAAAAACGGACAGAAAGAAATTCCTTTTAGCCTTTTTATTATAAATATGGATAATTTTAATAAAATAAGTGATAAGTTTGGGTATAATCACAGTGACGAAATTTTGAAGAAGATTGGTGTTTTGTTGAAGAAAAATATGCGGAAAATTGATTGCGTTGCCCGATTAGGGGAAGATGAATTTGGCATAATTCAAATAGGCGTGGATGGGAGAGAAGTAGAAAGAGAAGGATTAAAGATAAAAAAAATAATAGAAGAATATCCCTGGAAGACTGAATGCGAAAAACTTACCTGTAGTATTGGTTGTACAGTATATCCGGAGAAAGGAAGGGAAAAAGAGAAGTTAATATCGCAAGCACGTTCAGCGATGGTTTTAGCTAAAAAGAAAGGGAAAAATAGAATTTTCTTTTATTCAGCAAAAATGGACGAATAGGAGTAAGTATAAGTTTTTTTATTTATGGTAGAAAAAAACACGGATAGTTGAATCTGTTTACAAATATATCAATTTTTAAGGTTAAGTTTAAATTAAAATGAATTGGAATAAAAAAGTAAAAAAAACTAAAGATTATATTTTAAGTAAAAGTAAAATTAAACCTGAAATAGGCTTAATTTTAGGTTCCGGCTGGGAAGGCCTGGAAAAAAAAATAAAACAAAAAGTAAAAATACCCTATGCGGATATTCCTTATTTTGCTTTACCCAGGGTAGAAGGACATAAGGGAGAATTGATTTTAGGTAAATGGCCGGAAAGCCGAAAAAATAAAAAATGTGAAAAAAATTTGTGTGTAATGCAAGGAAGATTCCATTTTTATGAAGGGTATTCAATGCAGGAAATTACCTACCCTGTAAGAATAATGAAATCGTTGGGAATAAAAACATTAATTATAACTAATGCCAGCGGAGCAATTAATGAAAGTTTTTCTTGCGGAGATGTGGTGCTAATTTCCGACCATATAAATTTAATGGGAGATAATCCTTTAATTGGCGGAGATAAGCAGCGTATACAATTCTTGAATCTGGCTAATGTTTATGATAAGAAATTAATAAATTTAGCAAAAAGTTGTGCTCAAAAACAAAAAATAAATATAAAAGAAGGGGTCTATGTTGCTACTCAGGGGCCTGTTTACGAAACACCGGCGGAAATTAAATTAATGAGGAAAATTGGTGGAGACCTGGTGGGAATGTCTACTGTTCCGGAAGTAATTATGGCTGAATATTTAAAAATACGGGTTTTAGCGGTGGCTTGTATAGCTAATGTTAATGTAATAAAAAAAGGAAAGGGCAAAATTGTTCTTTCTCACCACCGGATAATAAAAAATATGCATAAATTTAAAGGAAATTTATTAAAATTAATAGAAGAAATTTTGTTTCAGATTTGATGAATTTTGACAGAAATGCTTTTTTTATTTAAAAAAAAGGGGGCATGAATGCAAATACTTAATCTTATCAGTAAAAAAAGAAGCGGAGGCATTTTAAATAAGGAAGAAATAGGATATATAGTAAAGGGCTTTGTTGAGGAAGAAATTCCGGAGTATCAAATAGCTGCTTTAATTATGGCAATTTTTTTGAAAGGAATGAGCAGAGAAGAGATTAGCTCTTTTACTCAGGCACTTGCTTTGTCCGGAGAAATAATAAACTGGACGGGAATAGAAGGGAAAAGGGTAGACAAACATTCTACAGGAGGGGTAGGGGATGGAACTTCCCTGGTTCTTGCTCCCTTAGTCGCGGCAGCAGGGATTTCTGTTCCGATGATTTGTGGTAGAGGATTAGGACATACAGGAGGAACGGTAGATAAATTAGAATCTATTCCGGGTTTTAAAACAGATTTATCTATTCAACAATTCATTGAACAGATAAAACAAATAGGTGTAGCCATAATTGGACAGACTGACAAAATTAATCCTGCTGATAAGAAAATTTATGCCTTACGCAATGCTACAGCGACGGTAGAATCCATTCCTCTGATTGCCTCTAGTATTATCAGCAAAAAAATAGCAGGCGGGGCAGATGTTTTGATTCTGGATGTGAAAGTAGGAAAAGGTTCTTTTATTAAAAAAAAGGATAGGGCTAAAAAATTAGCGGAACTTATGATAGAAATGGGAAAAGAGTTTGGTATTAAGACGATGGCTTTGATAACTAATATGGATTATCCTTTAGGATGGATGGTTGGGAATGCTTTGGAAATAAAACAAGCTATTGATGTGTTAAAGGGAGAAGGCCCGGAAAATTTTAAAGAGTTGATTTTTTGTTTGGGGGGTTGGATGCTGGTAGAGGGAAATCGGGTTAAGAATATTGAAGAGGGAAAAGAACTCTTGAAAGAATTAATAGAACAAGGGAAAGGGTTAGAAAAATTTGAACAGATGATAGTTGCCCAGGGAGGGGACAGTCGGGTAATTGATAATCCGGACAAAATTTTACCCCAGGCTAAGGAAAAAATAAAAATACAAACTCTCCAGCAAGGATATTTACAAGATTTAGATGCCCGGAAAGTTGGGGTAGCAGCTATGCTTTTAGGATCAGGAAGAGAAAAAGTGGATAGTTTGATTGATTGTGCGGTAGGAATCCAGTTACATAAGAAAGTAGGGGATACAGTGGAAAAGGGAGAAACATTGGCTACTTTTCATGTTAATAATCAAGATAAATTACATTTGGCTCAGGAGATGTTTCTTTCCGGTTGCAGGATTACGAAGAGAAAACCAAAAAAGATTTCTCTGATTTATGAGGAGATAAAGTGAATTTGATAATAAAAAAATGGGTCTTAAAAAATCCGGATAAAAAATTAGTAGAAAAATTTTCCTCCAAGTTAAATGTTTCTCCGGTTATTGCCCGCATTTTGGTAAATCGAGGAGTAAAAACAGTAAAAGAAGCTAATGATTTTCTTAAACCTAACATTTTAGACATATATTCTCCTTTTTTATTACCGGATATAGAAAAAGCGGTGAAAAGAATAAAGCAAGCTATAGAAAATAAAGAAAAAATACTTATTTATGGGGATCGGGATGTAGATGGGATAACCAGTGTAGCAATAGTAAAAGAATTTATTGATAATTTAGGAGGAGAAACAGTTTACCATATACCGGCAGAAGAAGGATACGGAATTTTTAATGATATTTTAAAGCAATATTACCAAAAAGGAGTTAAATTAATTATTACAGTAGATTGTGGAATAAGTGCAATAGAAGAAATTACCTATGCTAAAAGTTTAGGAATGGAAGTTATAATAACTGATCATCATCAACCCTTAGAGATGTTACCTCCGGATGCTTTAGCCATAGTAAATCCCAAAAGAGAAGATTCAGCGTATCCTTTTAAATCAATAGCCGGATCAACGGTTGCTTTTAAACTTTGTCAGGCTTTTTTATATTCCAATGGAAGGTACTATAATAAAGAATTAGTAGCAATAACAGTAAAAGAAGAGGGGTTGGAAATAGGAGCGGTAAAATTAAAAAATGGATTAGTAATAGATACATTTAATAGGAAATGTGAGCCGGATAAAATTTCTTTAAAAAAAACGTTAGAAGATTTTTTGGATTTTATAAAAGAAAAGACATTGATTGTCTATAATGCTAAAGAAGGTTTTTGTTTCTTGAAAGAACAGATTAAAGAAATCTTAGGGAAAGAAATGAAAAATTCGTTATTGGATGTTTTGACAATGAGTTATGCTCATCCACAACTGAAATTAGATAATTTAATTTTTAGTCCGGAAAAAATAATAGATAATAGTTTAAAAACAGATATTCAAAAGCATAGTATGCTGGATGAACATAACCGGCTAACAGAGGCTTTATCCACAGCCGGAATTTTCTATAAACTTTTTGCCCTATCCGACTTCAAGATGAATTATTTTATCAAGGAGTATATAGATTTGGTTACTTTAGGGCTTGTTGCTGATCATATGCCTTTAATTGATGAAAATAGAATTATTGTTAAATATGGATTAAAAAAAATGAGGGATACCAAGAGAAAAGGTTTAAAAGCAATTTTTAAAAAATGTAATATTGATGATATTCTTACTATTGAGGAGATTAACTGGCTTATTGCACCTTTTTTAAATGCAGCGGGAAGAATGGGAAAAGGGTATTTGGGGGTTGAGTTAATTTTAAGTAATAAACCAGAAGAAGTACAAGCTTTAGTAACTCAGATTAATGATTTAAATCAACAAAGAAAAGAATTACAAAAGCAAAGTTTAGTTCGGGTTAAAGGCCTTTTATCACAACAGTGTGATTTGGATAAGGATAAAATTCTTATAATTAGTACCAGTAAGTTAGAACACGGAATAATAAGTATTATTTCTTCCCGGCTTTTCGCAGAGTATAAGAGGCCCATAATTATTCTTTGTATAGATGGAAAAGAAGCGAGGGGTTCGGCTCGAAGTATAGATTCTTTTGATTTAACCTGGGCTTTTGCAAAATGTAGTGATTTATTAATTCGTTACGGTGGACATAAAAAAGCAGCCGGATTGACTATTACCGTAGAGAATATTACAAAATTTACGGAAAAAATTAAAAAAATTGCTCATAAAGAAATTAATCAAAAGACATTGATACCTAAGTTGGAAATAGATGCCCGAATAGATATATCTTTAGCCAATCATAAGTTTATGCAGGATTTAGATCAATTGGGTCCCTATGGAACGAGTAATCCATCTCCACTCTTTGCCATAGAAGATATTTCCATAAAAAAGTGTTCCGTGACTAAAACTACTAAAGAACA
>JAGLHV010000340.1 GCA_023143305.1 bacterium
ATAATCGTACGGAAAACTTTAATTTATCTGTCTTGGCCGGTTTTATGATTATTCTTGCTTTTACTCCCGCATGGGAGGAAAGGCCGCAACTTTTTTCCTTTGTATTTACCGGTCTATTTAGTTACATTCTTTCAGAATATAAATATAGAAACAAAGATTATCTTTGGCTTTTACCGGGTATTATGTTGTTTTGGGTGAATTTACATATTTATTTTATAATCGGGTGGATACTTATGGGGGGATATATTGTAGGGGAATATTTCAGGAATTGGTTTGATTGGTCGGATAATCCACGCTTATCTTACGGGCAAATAAAGAAATTAATGAAGATATTATTGATAAGTATAGTGGTTTGTTTTCTCAATCCATATACTTATCGTATTTTCTTCCAGGTATATGAGTTTGTTACTATGGGATCTACCGTAGTAGAGATTTCCGGAGAGATGTCTTCTCCCGACTTTCATGTGTTATTCATTTTTGCTTTTGAAATACTACTGTTTATTGCTTTTTTATCCTTAATTTGTTCTCCCCGTCGTCCTGATTTTACTGAGTGGTGTGTTTTTTTCGGTTTTACCTATCAAACCTTGTATGCTGCTCGTAATATGCCATTTTGGGGAATTGTTGCTGCTCCGATTTTTGTGCCGTATTTAGACGATGTAGTTAAATTAATTTCAAATAAATTTAAAAAAAGGATTAAAATTGATTTTACCGAAAAAAGCAAACCGTCTGTAGAAGTAGTTCTGAAAAAATATTATTGGTTATTTAATTGGGTGTTGCTTATTTTTTTGATAGGTGGTATTAGTTTGCGTTTTCCTTATAATAAAGAAATTAAATATTTGGTAAAGAAAAAGGCTTATCCAATAGCGGCTGTTGAATTCATTAAGGAGAATAAATTACCCGGGAGAATGTTTAATCCTTTACTCTGGGGTTCATATTTAATTTACACATTGTACCCACAATACAGGGTTGCTATTGATGGAAGGACACAGGTATACGGGGATGAATTTCTCCGGGAATATCGTAAAGTACATTTTATCAAAAATGGTTGGAACGATGTTCTTGAAAAATATAAAGTTAACTTTATTCTCTGGAAAAAAAGAGAACCACTTACTCAAATATTAATAAAAGATACAAATTGGGAATTAATTTATCAAGATAAATGGGCTGTGATATTTATTAAGGATGTAATAGATAACAAGGAAATAATAGAAAAATTTGGACGGCAAATATTGGATGAAAGTGAGATTGAATTTTAATAAATGCAAATAAATTTAATGGGGAAAGCCGATTATTATTTGGGATAACCTATGAGACAAAACGGACTTATATGAATATCGATATGTTTAATAACCGTGAATTAAATAAAAAGAATAAAGATATGGATAAAAACTGTAAATGGTTAATGTTCATAATCTTTTTAGTTTTTTTAATTACCAAATTACCAAACTTTTTTTCTTTTGTGAATAGGGATGCAGGTTCATTTGCATATATTGGAGAGCAGATTTTAGAAGGCAAGATACTTTATAAAGATATTTGGTCATCCAAGCCCCCGGGAGTTTATTATTTAAATGCTTTTT
>JAGLHV010000341.1 GCA_023143305.1 bacterium
AAACTCTGGCATTTAGCTGATAAGCAAGACTTGGATATGGCTATGCTTAAATTGAAACAACTTGTTCCGGAATATAAAAATTAAATATAAAAGATAAAAAAAAGGGGGGGAGACTACACTTTGAGTAGTTGAAAGTGTACAGGTCTGACCCCTTTTATAATGAGGAGGTAAAATGTTAAAAATAAAAATACTTTTTAGTTTTTCGGTTATTATTTTGTTAATAACTTCCAGTTATTTATTGATTGATATGTTCGGGGGGAAAGGGGGGTATCCTTCCCAAATCGGGAAGGAAGATGTTTTAGTAGAGGTAAATAATTACTGGATGACAGCAGAGGAATTTAAAGGTGAAGTAATGAATTTATCCTCTACCGAGAAAAGAAAACTCGCTACTTATCAGGGGAAGAAACAGTTTTTAGAAACTATAATAGAGAGAGAGATCTTATTACAGGAGGCCCAGAAACAAAATCTGGATAAAGATAAAGATTTTATGAGAACTATAGAAAAATATTGGGAACAGGCTTTACTGCAGACGCTTTTAAAGAAAAAAAGCAAAGAAATTAAGGAAACGGTTGGGGTTAGTGATAAGGAAATAAATGGTTATCGTTTGAAAATGCAGGAAGAAGTCTGGGCAAAAGTGGTGTTATTAAGCAGTAATCGAGCTACTAAACAGTTAATTAAAGAAAAGGATATGCAGGAAGGGATTGAAAAGCTAAAAGAATTTGTTTTAGACAGTGAAGAATGGCAATGGTATGGCATAGGAGATTTAGAGTGGAAGATAGAAAAGGTTTTATTTTCGTTATCGGAAGGAGAAATAAGTAAACCGATAAAGATATATTCTGATTGGGCGGTAATGAAGGCCGGGAAACGAAGAAAGAAAATAAAAGTAAAGAAATTATCGGATGATGAGATTGCTGTGATTATTAAAAGACGGAAAGAAACCGAAGAAATGGAAAACTGGTTAAATCAATTGGATGAGCAGGCGAGAATTATTCAGAATAAAAAGGTATTGGAAGATTTAGATTTAAATATAGAATTATAAAATCCCCCTAACCCCCTTTTTCAAAGGGGGAAAAACATAGGGGGGAGAAAACAGAGGAAGGAGATTAAACGATGAATCAAAAAAATGTTTTCGCAGGGAAGAGAAAGTATTATTTCATTAATGAGTATTTTCAGATAAAAGACATATTGAAAGTTTGTTTTTTGGTAGTTGTCGGATGTGTTATTTTTGCTGCAATTATATATCTTTTTTCAAAGCAGACGATGACTACTTCTTTTGAAAATTCCCGTTTAGTGTTGAAAAGTACGGCGGATTTTATTTTTCCTGCTCTTGTTTCCAGTATGATTGTGGTAATTACGGTGTTAAGTATTATTTGCCTTATAGTAGTTTTATTTGCTTCTCAAAATATAATAAGGCCGATGTGTATTTTAGCCGGGAAGGTCAAGGATATGGGTGAAGGGGACCTTACTTTAACTATTAATTCAACGGCTCAGGTTGAAATGGGAGAAGTGGTTGGAAATTTTAATGAAATGCTTGAAAAACTTAAAAGCCGTATATTGCAAATAAAAGGAATAAAC
>JAGLHV010000342.1 GCA_023143305.1 bacterium
TCCCATTCTCTCTTTTTATTAAGAATAAAACGCAAAAAATATGTTCTCCCAGGGTTTCTTTGACGAATTCACTTTTTTCCGCTTCCTTAATTGCCTCAAAAAGATTTAAAGGTAAACTGGAAATATTTCTTTTTTCTATTTCCGACATTTGCATCTTATAAAGATTGGGTTCTATAGGTTCTGGTAATTTATACCCTTTTTCCATTCCTTTTAAACCCGCAGCCAACATCACGGAAAATGCAAGGTAAGGATTAGCCGCCGGATCCGGACAGCGCAATTCCATTCTGGTTGCCTTTTCATTACCCGGCCGATATAAAGGAACTCTAATTAGAGTAGTTCTGTTTTTTTGAGCCCAGGAAATATAAACCGGTGCTTCAAATCCGGAAACAAGTCTCTTATATGAATTTACCCATTGACAAACTACCAGAGAAAATTCTCTTATATGTTTTAATTGTCCGGCTATAAATTGCTTGGCTAAAGAAGAAAGATGATGTTTGTCTTTGGCATCATAAAAAGCATTGCGTTCTTTTTTAAAAAGTGATTGGTGGGTATGCATTCCGCTGCCGTTGTGTCCCAATAACGGTTTGGGCATAAAAGTAGCATAAACACCGTGTTGTTGTGCAATCTCTTTTATACAATACCGCATAGTAATGATATTATCAGCCATAGATAAAGCATCGGAGTAAGCAGGATCTATTTCATGCTGGCTGTGAGCTACCTCATGATGGCTGGCTTCTATGGCAATACCCATCTCTTCTAAAAGCCGCACTGTCTTATTACGCATATCATTAGCTAAATCTTTAGGAATGAGTTCGAAATATGTTCCTTCATCAAGAATTTCAGTATTTTTACTGTTTTTAAAATAAAAATATTCCATTTCAGGCCCTACATTAAAAGTAAAACCTTTTTTCTGGGCCTGTTCCAAATTGCGTTTAAGAACATAACGGGGATCCCCGGGATAAGGAGTCTTATCCGGATTTAAAATATCGCAAAACATTCTGGCTATAGGGCCTTCTTCTGTTACCCAGGGAAGAATCTTAAAAGTTGAAGCATCAGGCATAGCAATAATATCCGACTCTTCTGCCTCGGCAAAACCGGTTATTGATGAACCATCAAAACCCTTACCATGCTCTAAAGTCGGTTTTAACTCTTTGGGAGTAATGGAAACACATTTCAGTGTCCCTAAAATATCTACAAACCAGAGCTGAATGGTCTTGATTTTCTTCTCTCTGACAGTTTTTAAAACATCCAAACTTGCTTTATTCATAATTATTGCTCTCCCTTTCCAAAAAGAAGGAATAAAATTTATTTTTAAAAATATTACGGGTGTAATTTTACTTTAAAAGTTTATTAATGTCAAGAAAAATTTGAAAAAAATTATCCGATTTAAGATTTATCAATAATTTAATATTTTTTCTAAAAATCTTATTTAATTTAACTAATAAAAAACAAAAATTTTCATAAAGGCTAAGAAATTCTTGACTTAGTTAAAAAATTATGGCATACTTTGTTAAATATTTGCGATAGAAATGAAAAAGAAAACAACTATTAAATATGATTAAATAAATAAGAGG
>JAGLHV010000343.1 GCA_023143305.1 bacterium
AAGGCACAGAGGCACAAAGTTAAAACAAAAGACAAAGATAAAAAATAAAGACAATCTTTTCCCCCTTTGAAAAAGGGGGTTAGGGGGATTTATGATTATTTATGATACTGCTTGTGAGACAGGCAAATTAAAATGTTTTTGAGTTTATAGATGGATATACGTATAATCGGTGGTATTGCCAGGGGGAGAAAATTAAAATCTCCTTCAAGTTTTTCTACAAGGCCTCTTTTAGGAAGGGTTAAAAAATCATTATTTGATATACTTTCTCCGTATATAAAGGATTCTTATTTTTTGGATCTTTATGGCGGGGTGGGAAGTGTAGGTGTTGAAGCTCTTTCCAGAGGGGCAAGAAAAGCGGTTTTTGTAGAAAACGATTCTGATTGTATAAGCCTGATTAAGGAAAATTTAGCCAAGTGTGGTTTTGAAGATAAAGCAGAAATTTATCAGGGAGATGTATTAGGGGGATTAGCTTTTCTTTTATCGGAAGAAAAGTTTGATTTGGTTTTTGTGGGCCCGCCTTATAATTTAAATCTTTTGGAAAAAACTATAAAAATTATTGATGAAACTAAAATCTTAAAAGGAAAAGGATTAGTAATCGGACAACATCATTTTAAAGAAGTAATACCTCAAAAAATAGGAAATCTAGGAATGTTTCGCCAGAAAAAATACGGAGACATGAGATTGAGTTTTTTTAAAATAGGGGGTAAGCTTGAGTGAAAAAAATAATCGTGTTGACTAATCCCCAAAAAAAAGAAGTTAAGAGTATTTTCCCTTCCCTGGTAAATTGGTTGGAAAAGAAAAAAATAGAGGTTTCAGTAAACCAGACCGGTAAAGAGAATTTTAAAAAAACGGATTTGGTGGTTGTTTTAGGTGGGGATGGAACAATATTAAAAGCAGCAAGATTGGTGGTGCCTTTTGGGATTCCCGTTCTGGGAATTAATTTGGGAGAATTTGGGTTTTTATCCGGAATAAATGTTAAAAGTCTGTATTCTACCCTGGAGCGGATTTTAAAGAAGGATTATTATATAGAGGAAAGGATTCTTCTCACTGCTAAGGTAATAGGTCCATTATCCTCTAATAAAAAGAATAACTCGAAGTTTTTTTTCTTATCTTTAAATGATATAGTCGTTAAAAATGCGAGTTCAGCAAGAGTAATTAAGTTAAAAGTAAAACTGGGAAGTAAACAAATTACCCAATGGGTGGGAGATGGGTTAATTGTGGCTACTCCCACGGGTTCAACGGCATATTCATTAGCCGCCTTTGGACCCATTGTTTATCCAACTCTGCCGGTGTTAATTATTACTCCGATTTGTCCTCATCTTTTATCGTTCAGGTCTTTAGTATTACCGGCCGGTGAATTAATTTCTATTCAAGTGGATTCTGGAAAGAATGTGATGCTTTCTGTAGATGGCCAGGAAGAAATGAATTTGGGATATAATGATATTATTGAGATAAAACAGGCGAAGAAAAAACTTAAATTGGTTTGTTTATCTGGGAATGCGGATTATTTTCAGATTTTAAATAAAAAACTTAAATGGGGAAAAAGGTAAAAAAACAGTCCATAGTCCACAGT
>JAGLHV010000344.1 GCA_023143305.1 bacterium
CGTAGCAAAGGGTAAATGATAACAAATCATCGGCTTTAATTTTTCCATAATAGGACAGCCGGTGGTAACCATATATATGCCCATTAAAGAACTTAACCCTTTCTGCAAAGTTGTATATTTCATATATTTTCTTGCTTCAGTCGAAATTATTACCTTTACTTTGTCATAAGACATCCAGGAAGAAAAAGAATTAATTATATCAACAAGACTTAGTGCTATCGGACAAAACTTATGCTCTTTCTCATTTAAAGAACAATTGGGACATTTAAAAAAATTTAACTTCGCCCATTCAGAATATATTTTACTTTCTTTTCGCTGTATTAAACTTAAATTTTTTCTATCAAGAATAATTTTAAATTCCTTTTCTACCCCATTATCAAATATAAACTTATAGCAATAAGTAAGTATCCTCTGTTCCTTGTCTATGTTATCCATTTATTATACTATCCCTTTGAACATTAATAAATCTATTATTATCAACAAATAAATTCTACTATAATCTCTTCTTTCTTGTCAATAATAAATAAGTTCATCTAAATAAAAAATTAATCTTCCTTTGTTCTATTATGTTAAATATTTTAAATACGCCCTAAAAAAATAATGTACTAACGACACTAATATGACACTTATTATTACCTCAACTACTATCTCCGGAAAAAACCGGTAACTGCAATTAACTAGAGCAGTACCTGAAACAAAAGGATGTTTTTTTCCCATCAAGCTGATTCTTGCCTATTATCTCCACAACTGTTTATAAACAAAATATGCCTGTCTCAAATCACGCAGAAACGGACTACTTTTTCCATTTCCCTGCCCAACAATACCTAACCATTCTTCCTGACTCCAGCCATCCGGAAAAGCCATCTCACAAGTTGGTTCATTATTCTGTATATTTAATGGATCTCCACGGGTATCTTTCCACCACTCATCCAACCATTCAAAAACTATCCCTCCAATTGCATTTCCTTCACCCTGTTTTCCCACTGAATTATATAAAATATCCTTCCAGCAATTATGATGATATTTTGCTTGTGCATCTTCATCCATTCCCTTTCCTGTAGCATACGCATCACATCCGAATTCGGTAATAAGTATTGGGCGATTAATTAATTTACGAGCCTTAATCCATAACAACCCAAATCCACCAGCCCCGGAATATTCATTTACTCCTATAAAATCAAGCTCCGGAGCATAAACTGCATAGGTTTCAATAAGTCCTAAACCAACATTTCCTACACCCACAATATGTTCAGGGTCCAGTTCGTGAATCATTTTTGCCGTTTTATTAAGAAATTTTGCATAAATTTTAGGTTGTAAAGAAGCTCTGGTTCTGCTTGCATTTACTCCCGTACAATCAAAAGACATATTGTTTTCATTACCCAGAATATATCCCAATAGCCACGGTTCATCTCTGTATTCCAACACAGTTTGACGCACGGCATCTTCCATCTTTTCACACTGTCTGAAATCACTATAATCCGTTCCGTCCTCCCAATCTGCCCCGGAATAAATGGTATAAGCTCCAAACGGATTACAAAGGAATACCCCTATACCATAAGTATTATAC
>JAGLHV010000345.1 GCA_023143305.1 bacterium
ATTTTGTGTTGCACACATAGCGCATTCTTTAAAAAAAGGGGGAGGATGACGAGAACACAAAACTAAACAAATATTTTCGTTACTAAATTATACAAATTATAAACTAAATGTCAGATGTTTTTGACAGTACCCTAAATAATAAAAGGAGAATTAAAATGAAAACAATAAAAAAGGCAGTAATTGTTGTAGGGTGTGCAGTTGTATTAATTATTGTTGTCGCGATTGGCTATAAGATAATGTTTTCTCAGGGAACAGCCGAAACAGTAGAAGTTAATTCGTCCGAATTAGATACAAAAGTGCTGATTGCTACGCAAGAAAGTGAGTTTAAGAATGCTTTAGTATCAGGCATTATCGAAAATCTCAAAAAACAACCCATTTACATTAAAGTAATCGATGTTTCCGGACTTGCTGAAGTTAAAGAGGATAGATGGCAGGCTATAGTGATTATTAATACCTGTGAAATGTACAAAATGCAGTCGGATGTAAGACACTATCTTTCCCAAGCGGAGGAACCGGATAAAGTGGTTCTCCTTACTACCTCCGGACCCGGGGATTGGAAGCCAAAAGATTCTTCTGTCGATTCTATTTCTTCTGCATCGAAAATGACTCAGGTGGATTCTTTGGTTGTGCATGTTTTGGACAGGCTGAATAGAATATTAGGAGACCTTTCCCAGGAAAATTTATTAGGACAGGAATAGGGGTGGCGGTTACTGTTATTGGGTTTTGGATTTCCAAAGATGGGGTGGTAGAAGGTTTTTAAAGTTATGCAAATAATAAATAAAAAAAAATTAATTTTCATTTTGTTGTTTTTAATATGTATCCCTGCTTGTTCCAGAGTAAATACCCGTTTATTTGAAGTTAATATCATTAATCCCATTCCCGAATCAGTAAAAAACATCCATATAGTAAAAGATAGATCATCTATGCACGGTGTATTATATATTAATTTTGAAGTAAACAGAAAAGATCTAAATCTAATTATTACAAAAAATAACCTAAAAAAAGTAAATCAAATTCCCACGATTATACAGCAGGTTTTCAAAAATAATCCATGGGGTAAAACTTTAGGAACTGCTATGAAAGATGAAATATTCGGCAAGATAATAAGGGGCAAATACGAATGGCATGCTTTTTACCTCTTTGTTGATAATAATGAGGTATATTGCATTAAAAATTAAAATATAACCAAGCGTACAGTTATTAAATAGTTTGATGGTTAAGCAGAGAAAAAAATAAAAGACTGTATACTCAGGAGATTGCTAGAAGAAGCGTTTTTATGCTTGCATTTAGAAAGAAAATTCGGTAAGATTAAAAGTGTAATTTGGTGAAATTTTAAAGTAAAATTTATTTAAGAAAGGAGAAAAAAATGGGATCATTTAAAGATTTGTTTAACCTGGGGTTAGGGACGGTGATTATGACAAAGGAGAAAGCAGAAGAAGTAGTAAAGGAATTAGTTAAAAAGGGCGAGGTTGGTAAGGAAGAAGGAAAAGGAATGGTAGCGGAATTGATTAAAAAAGGGAAAAAAAGCAAGAAGGAATTAGAGAATCAAAT
>JAGLHV010000346.1 GCA_023143305.1 bacterium
ATAATCAAAAATCTACTTTTAGATTGAACATACAAAAAGCAATAACAAAGGGTTATATAATGCTTTCTAAAGAAGAAGATAAAATTACTTATCATTGTTGCAGAGATTTTACAACAAATTTTAATAATCCAGAAGAGGAAGTTAGAGCATCTTATTTCACCGATTTAATCTTAACATACAAATATCCTAAGGACAGAATAGATTTTGAAGTAAGCGTACCAAGAAGAACACCAAACGATTGGGCTGATATAGTTGTTTATGAAGATGATGAATTAAAAAGTCCCTATATACTTGTTGAATGCAAGAGAGATGGTATTACAGATAGTGAATTTAATCAAGCAATTGAACAAGCATTTGGCAATGCAAATAGTTTAAGAGCAAAATATGCCTCTGTGATAGCTGGTAAAACTGAAACGGCTTTTGATGTCGCAGGATTTAAACCACGCGAAAGAGAAAAAAATGTTATTGGCGATATTCCAGTAAGATATGGTAAAGTCCCTAAATATAAATTTATTAAAGGTAACCCTGATAAAGAGTTAAAAATTCTCTCAAGAGATGAGCTTATTAGGACATTAGAAAAATGTCACGATACTGTTTGGCAAGGTGGAAAACTTGCACCGACCACTGCTTTTGATGAAGTTTCTAAACTTATTTTTTGTAAATTGAAGGATGAAAAAACAACTGAAAAAGGTGAACATTATAAATTCCAAACAGGAACACAAGAATCTAAGGAAGAGATTTTTGAGAGAATAAATGAAATCTATAGTGAAGCAAAACGACAAAATGCTGAAGTCTTTAAGGATGACATTAGATTAGACCCGCAAGTTGTTTATAATATTGTAGAACATTTACAAGGTTTATATTTGACTAAAATTGATTTAGATACTAAGGGTGTAGCTTTTGAGAGATTTATGCAAGAATTTTTTAGGGGTAAAATGGGACAATTTTTTACTCCTCGTCCAATTGTAGAATTCTGTATTAAAATGTTTAATCCTCAAAGAAGTGATAAAATTTTAGACCCCGCTTGTGGTAGTGGTGGATTTTTACTTAATTCTATGAACTTTGTAAGAGAATATTTAGCAAAAAGACACGATGAAAGAGAAGCTTGGACACTCTGGCACGATTTTGCTAAAAGTAATCTTTATGGAATAGAGATAAATGACCAAATAGCAAGAGTTTGCAAAATGAATATGATTATACACGATGATAGTCATACAAATATAATAAACACAGATGCCTTAGAAGATTTTGAGAAAATTAATAATATTCATAGAAAATTTAAAAAGGGTATTTTTGATATTATTTTAACAAATCCACCTTTCGGCGCAACAATTAAATCTACAGAAAAAACTTATTTAAATAAATATGAACTCGGTAGAAGCAAACCTAATAAGATTAGAAAAAATCAAAAAACAGAAATATTATTTATTGAAAGATGTATTAATTTCGCAAAACCAGGAACAGGCAAAATAGCAATAGTCCTACCAGATGGAATCTTAACTAATTCTTCTTTACAATATGTTAGAGATTTTATAATGG
>JAGLHV010000347.1 GCA_023143305.1 bacterium
TATCCCTATCCATTGCATAATAACGACCCGTAGCATCTACGATTTTGCCTACACCAATCTCATCGATTTTTTCCTGCAGTTGAGTTAACCAAACTTCGGCACTCTTGGGAGGGGTATCCCTGCCGTCTAAGAAAGCATGGATATAAACTTCTTCTAATCCCTCTCGTTTAGCTAATTCTAAACACGCATAAATATGATTCATAGATGAATGCACCTGACCATTGGAAACAAGGCCCATTAAATGTAACGCCTGATTTTTTTCTTTAGCATTTTGCACAACACCAAGCAATGCTTCATTACTATAAAAAGAACCATCGGCAATTGCATTATTGATTCGCAGAATATCCTGATAAAGAATTCTCCCGGCTCCTAAATTAGAGTGACCTACATCAGAGTTACCCATTATTCCATCGGGAATTCCTACATCGACACCATGGGCAGCAAGCTGTGTAGAAGGATATTTTTGTGTTAAACTATCCATAACTGATGTATCTGCTGTTCTTATCGCATCGAAGGGATCATTACGGTCAGGATTAATTCCCCAACCATCTAAAATAACCAATAAAACCTTCTTTGAAGTTTCTTCAGATATCGACCAACCCTCCAGTAAACTCGTCCCGGTCATCTCCTCCGGTTTTTCTATATTTAAAACTTCCAACATCGTCGGAGCGACATCGGCTAATCTACCCCCGTCTTTTACGCTCAAATCACCAAGCTTCTCTTCTTCGGCCGGGATAAATATGAAAGGAACCGGATTAGTTGTATGTGCCGTATGCGGTTCATTTGTAGTACGGTCTGCCATCATCTGCTCTGCATTTCCATGGTCAGCAGTGATTATTACATTAAAACCTTTTGCTCTTGCTTCCTTAACTACCCTTTCTACGCATTGGTCAACTTTTTCTACTGCTTTTTGAGTGGCCTCAAAATTTCCTGTATGCCCTACCATATCAGCATTGGCATAATTACAGATAATTACATTATCTTCGTGTTCCTTTATTCGATCAACCAATTTATCCGTTATTTCCCCGGCACTCATTTCGGGTTTTAAATCATAAGTGGCTACATCAGGTGAGTCTATCAGGATTCTTTCTTCCCCGGGAAATATCTTTTCTACACCTCCGTCAAAGAAAAAGGTAACATGGGCATACTTTTCTGTTTCGGCAATTCTAACCTGTCTACCATCTGCATCAGAAACAACCTCCCCAAAAGTATTCTCCGTATAGACAGGCAAAAAGGCAATTTGCTCCCCGGGAACTAACCCTTTCTCATACTGGGTCATGGTTACAAAATTAAGGCCTAAATCTTTTGTTGTAAATTTCTCAAATTCAGGATCGGTAAAAGCACCGGTCAACTCTCTTGCACGGTCTTTCCTAAAATTTAAAAATATTACCGGATCGCCTTTTTTAATCCGGCCAACAGGTTTGCCTTTTTCGTCTGTTAAAATAATCGGTTTCATAAATTCATCTAAAAAACCCTTCTTATAAGCTTTTTTAATAGCAGAAATGAATCCTTGCAGGTGT
>JAGLHV010000348.1 GCA_023143305.1 bacterium
GTCATTGGTATCACCATTTATATACCCGGTCGGCGTAGAAGCTATTCTTTTTATGGTTTCAATTAATTCGCGGGTTTGTGCTACCGCAAAGGTTTCCCATCTATCCCGGGTATTAACTCGCATCATCGCTATAAACATAGGCATAAGACCCATTAATAGGGTAACTAAAACAACCATAGCAATAATCACTTCCATTAAAACCATCCCTCTACTGTTTTCTTTCATTTTTTTATTACCTCTTGTTTTTCTATATATATATAAAATAATACTCTTTTTTTTCTATTTGTCAATGAGAAAAAAACTGTTCTCATTAATTTTATACCTTTATTTCCACGCTTTTTTCACCAAGAATTTTTTTTATTTCCAAAATTAATTCTTCTGAAGGAAAAACACGGCTCATTGAATCAATTATCACATCTTTTTTTTGCGGCACACTAAGATTAAAAATTACCGGACAGTTCCCTTCATTTTGCTCTATTACTTTTTTTAACGAATGCAAAATTTCTTCTTTATTAAGAGTATCCGGTCCTATTTTCAGATAAAGACTCTTTATATTTCTCTGCCGGGCTAATGATAAAGATATAATTTCATCAGCTAAAATTTTACCCCGTTCTTCACGCCTATCTATCTTTCCCTTTACCAGAACAATCGCATCTATTTTCAAAGATTGACTGATCCCATTGTTATAATTTCTGGGAAAAATTATTACTTCTATTTTATCTTTTAAATCTTCCAGAATACATACAGCCATTAATTCGTTTTTCCTGGTGGTAATTCTTTTAATATGAGAAATTAGTCCTCCTACATTTACAATATCTCCATTATCATTTTCCTGATGATGTAATTGACTAATATTATGGGTAGAGTATTTTTCTATTTCTTCTACATAATCTTTAAGCGGATGCCCGCTAAAATAAAAACCCAAAACTTCTTTTTCATAAGCAAGAAGTTTGTTTCTGGACCATTCTTTTTTTTTCTCGGATAATGTTTTATTTTGGTTTTGCTCAGATATTTTTTTTTCTTCATCCATTATTTCAAATAGTGATGTTTGTCCTATTATTTTATCCTTTTGTCTGCTGCTCGCTTCATTTAAAATTTCATCCAGTTCTTGCATTAATTCTGACCGATAAACACCCAAAGAATCAAATGCACCGGCTTTAATCATACTCTTGATTACCTGCTTATTTACCTGATATAAATCCACCCGGAAACAAAAATCATAAAGAGACTTAAAATGACCTTCTTTTTTTCTTGCCGCCACCAAGGAAGTGATTGATCCTTGCCCTACATTTTTTATACCTAAAAGCCCAAAACGAATTCCTTCTTTTTCAATTACAAAATACTGAAAACTACTCTTAATATCCGGAGGCCAAACAGGAATTTTCATCTTTTGGCATTCATTGATATATTGTACCATTTTATCTGTATTATTAATTTCACTATTTAAAAGAGCGGTCATATATTCCAGGGGATAATTTGCTTTAAGATAAGCAGTTTGATAGGAAATCAGGGCATA
>JAGLHV010000349.1 GCA_023143305.1 bacterium
TTTTAGGGCTTAAGCCGTTAATAAAGTCAGTAGAGTATATAAAAGAGGAAGAAAAGATTTTTCAGGTAGCAGTCAGCCGGGCAAGGAATATGCTCTATTTAACTTGTGCAAAAAGATATGATTCACAAAGAGAGGAAGAAATATCCGGGTTGCTGATGGAGTTTTTAGAAAAAAAGGGAAAAAAATTTCTTTCGGATGACGAAGAAATTTTGACTTATGATGATTTGCTGGGATTGCTTTTGCGTGACGGTCCAAATATGGAACTTGAAGAATGTTTAAAGAAAGATGAAAATAAATTTTTGTTTTACCAGTGGATTAAAGAAAAATACTCGCTTGCTAATTTGTATGATAAAGTTGAATTGTCTCAAAATTTTTATTTTACCCCTTCCAAAATAAAGACATACCTTGATTGTCCCGCTAAATTCTTTTTTCGCTATTGTCTGAATATTTTTAGTCCTCCTCAGCCTGCCCTTTTTTTAGGCATATTAATTCATCGGATACTGGAGTTGTTTCATAAAGAGTATACGACCCCGGCACAATTACAGGATAAGGCGATAGCTCATAAGTTAGATGGAATAATCAGGAAGGTCTGGCGGGAAGAAGCGAAAAATTTTGAAACCAGATTTGAAAAAAAGATATACGAGCAGGAAATATATAATATTTTAGCCCGTTATCTAAAATTGGAAAAAACAAGAACTTTTTTGAAAACACTAAAATGTGAATTACCTTTTAAGTGGGAAACGGAAGGGTTTCGCTTTAAAGGAAGAATAGACCGGATAGATATAACGGAAGATTCGTCCTGTGAGTTGATTGATTATAAAACCACCAAAGCGTTTGCATACCAGGGAGATACCCTTTGGAACAAATGGATTAAAGGGAAAACCGATTTTCAGCCGGTAATTTACTTGCTGGGGGCAAAAGGAATTGTAGAGGATAAAGTTTGTTCTTTTAGTATTTACTGGTTAAAGAAAAAGACAGGTAATGATTTTAAAACAACACTCAGGATATTAAGTGACGGGGAAAAGGAACCCGATAAGAATAAAAAGCAAATAAAATGGCTTAGTACTTCGGAATTGGAAGAAGCTAAAGAGAGTTTATTAGAGGTTAGCAGGGAAATTATGGAGGGGGAATATAAGCCTAAACAGGGATTTAATACCTGTAAAAATTGTGATTTCCGCTGGCTCTGCGAATCTTGAGGCCCGGGATAATAAAAATATGAATAAATTAACCGATGAACAAATTACAGCAATAAATCAGATTGAAGGAAAGGTCTGCCTTAAGGCCGGTGCCGGTACCGGAAAAACACTGGTTTTAACTAATAGATATATCAAGATATTAAAAACTTTGCTTAAGGAAGGATATGTTTTAGAAGATGCTATTATGAGCATTGTGGCCGTAACCTTTACCAAAAAAGCGGCCAACCAGATGCGGACGAAAATCAAGGAAAATCTTACTGAATTTTCTAATATGGCGGCTGTT
>JAGLHV010000035.1 GCA_023143305.1 bacterium
TTTCGTTTCCTTATCATATTAAATTAAAATACGAAATCAAAATTGATCCGGCTATTAGACCGTAAAATAATTTCATCTGCGACCATCCGCGATAATTCAAAAAAGAAAAAAACATAAAAAAACTAAAAAAAAGAACCCTTTTATTCCAGGATAATAAATTATTTCCTAAAACAATAAATAAAGTCATTCCTATAAAACACAAACTAATTAACCGGACTAAATGTATAATTCTTAACCAATCTGTTTTACTTACCACGTTTATTAATTGTGTTTTCAAATGATATCCCATCCACATTCCTACATTTTGTACGATTAAATGAACAATATTATAAAAAAATAAAAAAAGACAAGGGGCTACCCAATAAATAAAAGTTTTTTCCCTATTTAATAAAAAAATACATATTCCTATTGCCACGGTAAAAGGACGCCAGGTGGCCCAAAAAAAAGAATCACCCAATGCCGCAAAAGGGCCGGCCATACATGATTTAATTTGCGAAATAAATTCAGGACATCTATCTTTTTTAAAAGCTGCCTCCTCTTCTAAAGAAATAATTATTCCCAATAAAGGAGCAGCCATATAAGGATGGGTATTAAAAAATTCCAAATGCTGCCGCAAAATTTGTTTTCGCTTATTTTCTTCGGGATAAAGCCTTTTAATTATCGGAAAAAGAACATACAGACATCCTAAATTTTGCATCCGCTCGAAATTCCAAAATATTTCTATAAAAAAAGAACGCAAAGAAGCAAAAAACAAATCAATTATTCTTATTTTCCGGGGATTATTACTCATCTTCTTTTCATTTATCCTGATAATTTTTTTATCTTTTTAATTCATCAAAAATTATTATTTAGTTTTAAATACAAGGTTTTTTATTTTTTTCGTGTCTGCTTGAAAAAACATTCCAGGCTATGGCAAACCCCAAAAAGGGCAATAATTCATAAGCAAATTTTAACCCTTTTTTAAAAGGGGAATTCATAATTTTTAAAATAGCGGCTATCACAGGGGTCGTAATCACTAAAGCAAAAAAATAAAACAAAAAAGAGCTAACAAAAACAGTTAATATTACTGCCCATTTAAGAAAAACAATCTTGTTTAGTTTGTCTTTTTCTATCCATTCTTCAATCCAACGATTACATAATTTGTTTTTATATCTCCACCAAACATCCACCTTCTTAAATAGCCACCCATAAGGAATAGCTAAAGCCATTGATAAAACCACAATTTCCCCGGAGAATTTTCCAGATAAAATAACCAAACCGGCAGATAATATTCCTATTGCACCTGTATTCCAGGGAATTGCCACCCCCATAGAAATACCGCCTATCCACATCAATTCTACCAAAGCCCCTACTAAAATACCTGTTTGGATTTCACCTAGTATTAACCCAACAATGGTCCCGGCAACGAAAGGACGATAAAGCATCATCTGCCCAACGACCCGGGAATCCAGATTTAATATTCCTCCAATAATACTTATCCACAAAATCTTATAAAACATTTTTTTTCCTTCTTTAATCCTAAAACAATATCTCTCACTTAAATTTTAATTGCACAGCAACAGAAATAATAATAAACAATATTTTACGGCTTTTTAATTAAACGCATCGACCGTGGAGTCCTCGTATGTTTTTATCAACTTATTAATTTCAATTTTAAATGGCTGATTATTTTTCAACTTTATTTTCCAGTTAGGTAAAACTACCGATTCCTGATATCCTTTTTCCAATCCACCTTCGGATAAAGAAACAGTTTCTATCGGAAAATACCACACAGAACAAGGCAGATTAAAAATCATGTTTATATCTAAACCATGGTACTTATCCCTCATTCCAAACCGAGAAGTTTCAGGGGTTATGTCAGAAAAAGAAAACAAATTATTTTCCAAAGTAATACCCGGAATATAATAATGACATAGAGAATCATAAGGATTAGAAAAAGAAAAATTAAATTCCGGAGCAAACCAAACACAAATCGACTTCTTTCCCAAATTAACAATTTCATAATTAATCAGCATGCCTTCCTGATGAAAAGTAATAATCTTTTTTACACAAACAGGGACACTTGAATCATCCGCCCATACATTTCCTTCCCTTTCCAAACACAAAATTGTTTTATTTTTTTCTTTTTTCACGTGCGAAAAATAAGGTTGATTAATGAAATCACCTTGCTCACCGTAATGACATTTCTTAAAACCATTAAGATCAGTGTCCGGATGAAGAAAATGATCCAATAAAGAACTTCTGGAATACCAATCATAAACCAAATAATCTTTCAACCCTTTTTCTTTTTCTTTGACTAAATTATGAATAGATGCCGGCTGATGAGAACTAACTTCTTTTTGATTATCCGTATTATCTAATAATCTCCGATGATAAGTTTCTTTAGTCCTTTTTAATGTATTAATAATATTTACATTTTTAGGTTTATAATCCAACTCAAACAAAGAACCACCTTTATTTAAGTCAAAATAAAAATTAAATACAGGATTGCTAATTAAAATTTCCTCTTCCCCATCAGCATTAAAATCTATCCGCTCCACTTCCTGCCAAAACTTTTCTGTCGAATAAAAATATAAATCAGTAATTTTTTCAGACTTGATTAAATGTTCATAAATTGCATTACGTAAATGCCCCAGATAAAGTCCTCCAAAAACACCATGCCAATAAGAACAATTACATTGCCCCTGCCAAAGTTCATCATAAGCTTCTTCCAGATGTAATTTAGCAGTTGTATCTTTTCTTTTTTCTACTATATTTTTCATTTTATCAACCTTATTGCTCACATATAACATTTTCTTATGCATATTATTACTTTCCGGATATTTAGTAAAAAAATTCCACCAGAGACCACCCTTTATAAACCTTCTCCATTGCTCTGCATCGGGTAAATGTTTTATTTTCTCTTCCAGGTCTTCCAATTCCATCTGAGCCGAAGGCAATAAAGACCATTTCATCATTTCCTCATAAGAAGCCAAAGGCAAATATATTCTACCTTTTGATTTATGACTCTTTAAATATTGGGAAAAAGTAGTAGAAATCAGCCACTTTTTATTTTTCTCCAACATATTAAAAAAATTCCTTAACCATTTATCCTGATAAACATGTTTAAAAGTTTCCGGCCAAACTCCAAACTTTTCTCCATCATCCGCCATTACTAAAAGAGATCCGTTTCTATCAGCTCTACTCTTAAAATAATCCAAAATGTCATCCGGCATAGCAAAGGGAATCATATAACGTAATTTCTTATTAATAGGAAAAACTTTTAAAGTTTCTCCTTCCTGCTCTGTAGTATAATATCCTCCCAAATCAGCATCATAAAGGCCTGCCATTTTGAAATGGGTATCATCAACCACAACATATTCTATACCTGTCTTAACTAATACTTTAACCAGATTTTGATCCCATATCCGCTCTGCTAACCACATTCCTTTGGGTTGGCAACCTATATTTTCCTTTATGAATTTAGTTAATTTTTCAATCTGCCCTATTTTATCCCTATCCGGTAAAAAAGGTAATATTGGTTCATAAAAACCACCGGTCATTATCTCTACCTGTCCCCGATTTACCATTGAAATAATATTCTCCAATAAAGCAGGATAATTTTTCTTTATCCAGGAAAGAAGTATCCCTGAATAATGCAGAGTTAATTTTATATGGGGGTACTCTTTTAATACTTCAAAGAAAGGCAAATAAGCATTTTCACATGCCCAATGAAAAACATGCTCAAAATTACCTACGGGTTGATGATTATGAAGTCCAAAAGTAAAATATATTTTTTTCATTTTTTTTTCTTAATTAACCAGATTTAAATTCATTATAAACATATAAATCTATCCTTCAAGTTTTTAAATCCTTTGTTTTTCTAAATTGTATATTCTTATCTGCTGTCTTTATGATGAACAATAAACAAATGTTTTTTATTTAATATAATCCATAATATTTTTGCGCTCATCCAAAGGAAGCAATCTTACTTCCAAATTTATTCCTAACTGTTCAAGTTTCATGAAAGCATTTTTATCTTCCTCATCAATTGAGATAGAAGGTAAAATATATTTTTTCCCTGATGAATAATGCATTCCTCCGATATTAACAGAATCTATTTCCATTCCGGTTCTTATTAACTTTAAAACATCATGAGGAGAAGTCACCAGAACCAATAGATTATAGTCATCAAGATATCTATTCTTTACCCTCTCTGCAATTTCTCCAAAACTAAAAACCTCAACTTTAATAGAAGAAGGAACTACCATGTTAAATAAAACTCTTTGCATCGGATCATTTGATATCTTATCATTAATAATCACGATACAATTTACATTAATATATTTAAGCCATCCCTCTACTATCTGACCGTGAATAAGTCTGTCATCTATACGAATTAAAACTAATTTCACTTTTTATTCAACCTCTCTAAAAAAACATTTTTAGTATCTATTATACTTTCTTTGCCTTTCCTGCAAATCTCTTTAACCAATAAGGACAGTTCCATATTTGACCGAAGTGAAAATGTTTTTAATAACATTGGCAAATTAACACCACTTATAATTTCCAATTTGTCTTCTTGTATAAAAGGGAAACACGCATTACAAGGTGTTCCTCCAAACATATCAACGAAAACTAACGCCCCTTTTTGTCCACACACTTTTTCTTTTGCTTTTTTTAATTTTTCCCTTGCCGTATCCAGGTTGTCATTACAAAACAAAGAAATCACTTCTACTTTTTCCTGAACACCTATAATTTCTTCCACTACCGAAAACAACTCCTTACCAAAATTATAATGGGTAATAATTATTATTCCTATCAATTTATTTTTTTGTTCTTTCATTGGAAATATTCTCTTTAAAAGGTAATAAGAATTTTATTTTTTTTCTATATCACGATGTATAACTTTTATATTTATACCCCTTTTTTCCAAAAGGCATTTCAATTCATTAATCAGCACTACCGAACGATGTCTCCCACCCGTACATCCAATTGCTATGGTTAAATAATATTTTCCCTCTTTTATATAGTGTGGCAATAAAAACATTATTAAATCAAAAAATTTTTTTATAAATTTTTTAGTGGAACTTTTACTCATTACAAAATCACGAACCTCAATCTGGTTTCCGGTAAAACATTTTAACTCTTTTACATATTGTGGATTAGATAAAAACCGAACATCCATCACTACATCCGCATCTAAAGGAAGACCATATTTATAACCAAAAGAAAGCAACCGAAAATTAAGCTTCGTTTTCCCTTTAATTTTTAAACAAAAAGAATTAATAATTTCCTTTAGTTCATTAAGATTAAAATTAGTAGTATCAATAATTTTATCAGCTTTTCCTTCAAATTCCTGTAATTTCTCCCTTTCTTTTTTAATCCCACTCAAAATTGCTTCTTCATTTTTAGCTAAAGGATGTCTTCTTCTTGTTTCGCTATATCGTCGAACCAAAATTTCATCGGAAGCATCCAAAAAAATTATTTTATATTTAATTTTCATTTCTTTCAATTTTTGTAGAGAATAAAACAGGTCATCTAGAAATTCTCCCTCTCTTATATCAATTCCCAAAGCTACTTTAACCATTTTACTTCCGGATCTCAAACAAATCTCTGCAAATTTAGGAATAAGAGTGGTTGGCAAATTATCAACACAAAAAAAACCTATATCTTCAAGACATTTTATTGCCTGACTTTTCCCTGCACCTGAAATTCCGGTAACAATTATAAATTCTACATTAATTTTCACTTTTTTTATCTCTCTTCAGTTTCATTTCACGAATTAACCGCTTATTTAATTCATAAGCACTATGTCGACCCTCATTTTTCAACCTCTGATTCATGGCGGCAACTTCTATAATCATTGCTGTATTCCTTCCCGGCCTGACAGGAATAAGTAATTCCGGCAATCTTACACCTAAAATACTAACTAATTTTTCATCTAAACCTACCCGGTCATAAACTTTATTTTCGCGCCATTCTTCCAAACGAACAATTAATTCTATAGAATTAACATCTTTGACTGCTCCTATACCAAAAAGGGTAGCAACATTAATAATTCCCATGCCCCTTACTTCCATATGATGACGGATTAATTCATTACCTGTACCCACTAAAAACTGACCTGTTTTTCTGGTTATATCAACTACATCATCAGCAATTAAACGATGTCCTTTTTTTACTAATCCCAAAGCACATTCGCTTTTACCTATACCACTTTTTCCTAAAATTAATACGCCCATTCCATAAACTTCTACTAAAACACCTAATATAGTTGTCCTGAGAGCAAATTTATCTTCTAAATAAGCTGTAATTTTGCTGATAAATTTAGAAGTTAAAAGAGATGTTCTAAAAAGAGCAATTTTTTTCTTCCGGGAAACATCTATCAATTCTTGTGGAGAAACCAGATTACGCGTAATTACAAAGCAAGGTATGTTATAAGAAAGGACTTTTTCCAAGACCTGTTTTCTTTTCCCCTGAGATAACTTTCGCAAATAAGACATTTCACCATTACCTAAGACCTGCAACCGTTCAAAAGGAAAATCATCAAAATACCCGGTTAAAGCAAGTCCCGGACGATTAATTTCACAAACACTAATTTTCCTATCCAACCCATCTTCTCCGCTGAGAAGTTCAAGTTTTATTTTTTTCTTCCCTTCTTTAAATAATTTTCTTACTTCAATTTCCGGCATAATATCACCTAAAATTATATTAAAATATTTAATTTGTTTTTTGATATTTAATTCAATGAAACTTAGAGTTTTTTCAGCTACGCTGATAAAAACTCTGTAGTCGGATTAATCCTGAGCACTTCAGCTGAGTTTATCCTGAACATAATCAAAGGACTCAGCATAAACTCCCTTGAAGGAAGTCGAGGTATCTCGAGTTTAATTCCCCGCAGTTTACTGCGGAGTAGTTGATTTTTAATATTCATCTTCTTCCTTAATAATTTTTATTATTTCATCAACACTGGCAGCATTTCTCAATGCCTGACGAAAAAATTTATCCTTCAAAAGACGTGAAATTTTAGCTAATGCTTTAAGATGAATACCAGCTAAATCGGGTGGAGCAATAAGCAGAAAAATCAAATAAACCGGTTCTCCATCAAGAGCATCAAAATCAACACCTTTTTTAGAAACACCAAAGGCAGCAATAATATTAGTTACTCCACTTGATTTTCCATGAGGAATGGCAATTCCTTGCCCAATACCGGTAGAACCCAGTTTTTCTCTTTCCATTAAAATTTTAACGACTTTTTCCCGATTTTTTATTTTTTTGGCCTTATATAAAAGACCTACGATCTCTTCTATTGCTTCTTTTTTGCTTTGACTTTTTAAATCTGCAATTACAGCATTTTTACACAAAAAATCAAGAATTTTCATCCATTTTTCTCCTTTTTATATTAAAATATGTTTTGTTAATAAATTAATTTCTATATTTTAAATTCTATTACTTCATATCTTTTCTCTTTTTTTCGATAAAGCATACTAATTTTATCCGTATCACTGTTTATAAATACAAAAAAAGTATCTTTCCCTGATTCTATAAATGTAAGAGCTTCTTCCAAAGACATAGATTCCACTTTTATCCTCTTGGCATTTAATTTAACTTTTAAAGCTCGTTTTTTTTCTTCAAGAAAATCCACCGATGATTCTTCATCATACCGTTTATCTTTCCGGTGTTCTCTTAATTTTTCTTTATATTTCTTTAATTGCTTTACCACTTTATCCATTACTTTATCTATTGCTGTGTATAGATCTTCTGCCTTTTCTTTTGCCCGAATATGTTCTCCCCCTGTTTGAATAAAAACTTCAGCAACATGTAAATGTTTTTCGAGGTTTAAAATTAATTCGGTGTTCACTAAACGATTTAAATACTTCTTGATTTTTTCTGCTTTTTTATAAATATAACCTCTCAATCGTGGTGTTAATTTAATACGCCTGGTAGTTATTTTAACAATCATTTTCCCTCCTTTCTATAATTTAAAATTATTCCCTAAATAAACTTCTTTAGCCTTTTCATTTTTAATTAAATCTTTTGCCGTTCCCTGAAATAATATTTTACCCTCATAAATTATATAAGCCCGATCAATAATTTCCAAAGTCTCCCTCACTCTGTGATCCGTAATTAAGACCCCTAAATCCTTCTTTTTCAGTTGAAAAATAATCTTTTGAATATCCATAACCGCTAATGGATCTATACCTGTAAATGGTTCATCTAACAAAATAAACTTAGGAGTAGTCACTAATGCTCGGGATATTTCCACTCTCCTTTTCTCACCCCCCGACAAAGTATAGGCCTTATTCTTAGCCAAGCGGGCAATCCCTAATTCTGATAAAAGCTTTTCTAATTTCCTTTTTTTCTCTTTTTTCGTCAACGGTAACGTTTCTAATATCGCCAAAACGTTTTCTTCTACAGTTAAACCACGAAAAATAGACGGATCCTGAGATAAATATCCTAAGCCGATCCTTGCCCGTTTATACATTGGTAAATGGGTAATTTCCTCATCTCCCATAAAAATACTACCATTATCAGATTTAAGTAATCCAACAATCATATAAAAAGTAGTACTTTTTCCCGCTCCATTAGGCCCTAACAAACCAACAACTTCACCTTTATTGACTTTAATAGAAACACTATCGACCACTCGACGATGAGCAAAACTTTTAGTTAAATTCGAAACATATAATCCCATTAATTTTAATTTCTCCCTTTTGAAACAACAGTTCCCATTACATTTCCTTCTAAAAATATTTTCTTTCGATTTATTAAAATGGTTATTTCATCTGCTTCGTAAGCACTAGTATTTTTTTCATCTTCATAAAAAATTTGAGGACTACCGGATAAAATCATCCTTTTGGTTTTGTTAAGATACAAACCTTTTTCTCCCTGACCTTTTACACTTTCCCTGGAAAGCTTAACATTTCCTAATGCAATAACTTCTTCTTTATTTAAATCTGCCTCAATCCTATCACAGGTAAGGACAATTTGCTGTTCATCTGAATTATCAATTGCTTTACGTATCATTTTTGGATTTCCCGTAATTATTCCATAATTCTTGTTTTTATAATAAACAATTTTTTCACCATAAACCTCTACTTTTTCACTATCCTTAACAGTCCCTACAAAATAAACATTCCCTTCCCCTTTTACTATTCCCCTTTTTTCAAAATTTTTCATTCTATCCGCAGTAATAACATTTTCCCCCTGAATCAATTTCACATTACCAATAAATGAAAAAATATCTTCTTTTTGTAAAACTT
>JAGLHV010000350.1 GCA_023143305.1 bacterium
TCTGTAGTCGAATTGATCCTGAGCACTTATGCAGGAAGTGCGAAGGGTCGTGGGTATAATTCCCAGCAGCTATGCTGCGGGGAGAATTCATTAGAGCTGTAGTTGTATTCTAAGGTGGAAAGTGTATTAAGACCATCGTTTTAATAAAGCAAGATTGTTTATCAAAGGGGTCTAAATTATTTACGAAAGAAAAAAAAATTATATAGAGGAGGATAAAAAATGTCTTTGGGAATGATGTTATCTCTTTTGGGGGCCATTATTGTGTCCACTATTTCCGGGATCGGTTCTGCTTTAGGAATCTCAATTTCCGGGTCAGCGGCTAATGGGTTGCTTAGTGAAGAACCGGAAAAATTTGGAAAAAGTCTTATTTTAGTAGCTTTACCGGGAACGCAGGGTATCTATGGGCTTGTTTCCGGGGTAGTAATTCTTATTGTTTTAGGTTTTTTTGGAGAGGTTAGAGATCCCAGCACTATGCAGGGTTTGGCTATTTTAGGGGTTGGGGTATTTGAAGCTTTAGTATTATGGTGGTCGGGAATATTTCAGGGAAAAACCTGTGCTGCAGGTATGGGCATTGTAGCTAAAAACCCTGAACATGCAATGAAAGGGGTCATTAATGCCATTATGGTGGAAACTTATGCTGTTTTTGGCTTTTTGGCGGCAGTATTAATTCTTTTTGTGGCTATTGCCCCGGGGTTAAATTAAGTTAGAATAAAGGAAAAATAAGGTGAGGACCTAAAATTATGTCTTTAGAAAAAATTATTGAACGAATAAATCATGAAATAAAAAAAAAGGTGGAGGCTATTTTAGATACGGCAAGGAAAAAAGAAAAAGATATTTTAGCCGAAGCCCATAAAAAAGCACAGGGAAAGTACGAACAAAAAATAAAAAAGGGCAAAGAAAAAGGGCAGGCAGTGAAAAATAATCTTTTAGCTGAGGGACGCTTAGAACAAAGGAAAGCAATTTTGGAAACTAAGCAGGAACAGATAGAGAATATTTATCAGTCAATATTTAACCAGGTGTTAGATGGACCGGTAGAAAAATACCAGAATTTTATAAAGAAAATTATTTTAGAAATTATGGAGTCGCAAGATGGGGAGATTTTTATTTCTTCCCGGGATGCTGATAAAATTACTCCCCGGTTTATTGAGAAGGTAAATAAAGAATTAAAAATAAAGCAAAAAGGAAAATTAAAACTTTCCGGACAAACAGTAGATATAAACGGGGGATTTATTTTAAGACAGGGAAAGATAGAAATAGATAATTCTTTTAATACCTGGAATAAGTTAATAAGAGAAGAAACCCTGGAGGAAGTAAGTAGCCGGTTGTTTAATAAGGTGGATTATTGATGGCTGAACCGGAAATGGACAAAGAGTATATAAAAGAGTTCTGCAAAATAGCCTTTTTACCTTGATTGTCATTCCTGCGAAAGAAGGAATCTATTGATATTTAAAAATATTATAGATTCCGCATCAAGTG
>JAGLHV010000351.1 GCA_023143305.1 bacterium
AAAACTCTAAGTCTCATTGAAATTAAAAATTTAAAATCTTTTATTTACAAAACAAATCAAAATAATTATCTATTAATGAACATTCTTTCTTTTTCGATTATCAAACCCGGGTTTTCTTTTCCATCTTTTATGCATCCAAACCCATTGCTGCGGATACAATCTTATCCATGATTCTATGATTTTAGTTAGTTTTTGAGTGTTCTCTCTGATTTCCTCTTCTTTTTTTTCTTTTTTGATTAACTCAACAGGACGGCTGACCTTCAGACAGTGACCTTTTCCCTTTCTTACAATAAACCCCGGTATAACTACTACATTTTCTCTAGAAGCAAACACCGCCGTACCTATTGGGGTATAAGCCGGACGGCCAAAAAAATCAACAAATACCCCTTGTACCCTGCTTGTATCCTGGTCAATAAGCATCCCTATAATTTCTTTTCTTTTTAAACTCTGTAAAATTTTCTTAGGAGACACATCCCGTAAAATGGTTTTTGTACCTTTAGATCTCCTTAAGTCCAGTAATGCTTTATTAAATCTTTCATCATCAACCCTCCGGGCAACAACATTTAAAAGATAACCTTTACAGGAAATATATGCCGCCATTAGTTCCCAATTGCCCAAATGGCCGGTAAAATATATTACTTGCTTTCCTTCTTTTAAGGCCCTGTCAATATATTCTAATCCTTCTGCCTGCACTAAATTTATAATATCATCCTTAGTTAATTTAGGAAAAAACAACAATTCACAAAAATTTTTACCGTGATTGATAAAAACTTCCTTACCTATTTCTTTGATTTCTTCACGGCTTTTATCCGGAAAACTTTTTCCTAAATTATCCAGAGTAGTTTTCCTTTCTTTAAACAGAAGGTAATAAGCTATTTGCCCAAGGCATCCCCCAAACCATACAGCTATCCGAAAGGGTAAAAAACAAACCACAAATTGAAAACATTTAAATAACTTATAACCTATCCAATACCTAAGTAATTTACGCCGCTTCATTACTAAACCTCAAAACCATTAGTTCCTGTGTTAATTAAGACAACTCAAACTATTCAACCCTTTTTAACTCCTGCATCTTTCAAAAAATTTTCAACCCCTTTATCAGTAAGAGGGTGTTTAAACATTTGTTCAATAACCTTAGCCGGTATTGTAACAATGTGTGCTCCCATTAAGGCAGCTTCTATTACATGCAAGGGACTACGAATACTGGCAACAATAATTTCGGTCTTAATGTTTTCACTGTAAATTGAAAAAATATTAGCTATTTGACTTACAATTTCCATTCCCGGTTGACTAAGATCGTCTAACCTTCCGACAAAAGGACAAACATAAGTAGCACCTGCTTTTGCTGCCAATAAAGCCTGTGCGGCAGTAAATATCAGGGTAACATTCGTTTTTATCCCTTCTTTAGACAAAATATTTACTGCTTTAAGCCCCTCTTTGGTCATGGGGATTTTTATAACAATATTGTCCCTCCA
>JAGLHV010000352.1 GCA_023143305.1 bacterium
AAAAATAGGAACGCTAACGGTTACTGAAGCAAGATCTTCTTTGCTCTTACCCACTTCTTCCAGAGTAAGCACCTGAGAAATATAAAATTTTCTGTTTACCCTTATATCATCAATATTAAAAGACCATATCTGTAAATTACTCGATAAAAAATAAGCCGGATACCAGAATAAAATCATAGTAATAGGAAGTAAATAAATAAGCCCTAAACTATAAATAATATTTCCGGCTATTGCCGTAGCAATGATATTAGGCAAACTAAAAGCAAAAACAATACCAAAAACCAGGCCGATAGAAGAAATAACCCCCAGGGGTGTTTTACTTCCACCAAACATATTCCATTCCTCTTCAACTTTCCTTATCATTTTCCCCCACAACCCTGTTGGTTCTTTAACTTTATCTTTTTTACCCATCATATATTTATCAAGGCCAATTCCCCAGAATGTACTGGCAAACATAACTGCTAAAGAAAGGGTAGTAAATCCAGCCATTATCTGGAGAAATAAAGGAAAATAGATATGTAGATCGATTACATGCTCAAAAGAATAATAAAAGAACTCCACCAACGGAGGAAACCAGGAAACTAAAATACCCGTAAAAATCATAATTCCCACTATAAGATAAGGAATGTGGCTGGTAGCCATTTTTCCTAAAATTTTAGGAATTCCCTTAAATTCTTTTATTCCCAGGTCAGCCCCCCTGAGAAAATGAAGACCTAATACCAATGATAATAAAAATACAAAGGCAGGATTAACCCCTAATATTTCCGGAACAATTCCTGTAAGTGCACCAAAAAATAAAGCACCGATTCCCACAATAATGGTAAGTATTCCTGCGGTATAACTAAGATTCTCTGCCCGGGAAAGCCTTGCTTCCGTTCTTTCTCTGTATATAAAAGCCACCTTATAAACTTCTTCTATTAATTCTTGCTCCCATTTTTCTCCTTGCTTTTGGGCTATTTTTTTTGCGGCCAGCAATATTACTTCCTCAACAATTAATCCGGCAATCACGCTTTCGGAACGATGCTCAAAAGCCCACTCGTCTATCCATAAACCATTAATTTGCTCATCATTAAGGATTAAGTCTCTTGTTTCTATTTTTTCCGCCGATATAAGAAAAAGATTAAGTTCTTTCATTTCTTCAAATATGTTGATTTTACCTAACCCTGCCGGTAAATCAACATCAAATTCTCCTAATTGGTTAATAATATTATTTATTTTTCGTTTTTGTGGTTCAGTTGCCGTATTTCGGCCCGTTACATCTCCTTTTAAAACTTTACTTTGCTTCTTTAATTCCTCATCGACAACCTTACTAAGCTCTCCGGTTAATTCTCCGACGATAGAAACAGCAACTACAAATTTTTTATTTAATGAGCTTAAAAGTTCAATCCGCTGATTTTCATCTAAAAAAGGCGAAACAGCTACCTGGTGAATTATACTTTTGTTTTTTAGTTTTAGTTCT
>JAGLHV010000353.1 GCA_023143305.1 bacterium
CATACATATCAAAAGGATTAATAATTGATTCTACCCCTTCACGAACAAGGGTATTGGTTTCCGGATTAATTTTCACTTCAGTGGTCGCAGGAACTTGCTTTATACATACTACGATATTCACTAAAAACTCCTTTTATTCTTTTACTTTGTATCTCTAGGCCTTGAACCTTCGTGCCTTTTTTTAATTGTCTTTTGCTTTTTATCTGTTATGGACTGTCCGTTGTCTTTGTCTTTTAACCGTCTTTATTATTTGCTTCTTGCTGCTTCTTTAATCAAAGCAAGGGCTATTTCATCTCTCTGAATCTGACTGGTTCCCTCATAAATTTGAGTAATTTTAGCATCACGCATTCTCTTTTCCATCGGATATTCCTTCATATATCCATATCCACCAAAAACCTGCAAGGCATCAACAGTTACTTCCATCGCTACATCAGAAGCAAATAGTTTACTCATTGCCGAGCATTTAGTTGCTCTTGCTTTGGGATCATCATCTATCGTTCTTGCCGTAGCATAAATAAGAGCCCTTGCCGCCTCTACTTTGGTAGCCATATCAGCTAACATATGTTGCACTGCCTGAAAAGAGGAAATAGGCCGCCCAAATTGAATTCTTTCCCTGGAATATTTAACAGCATCCTCTAGGGCACCCGCGGCAATACCTAAAGCCTGTGCAGCTACACCCGGTCTGGAAGCATCGAAAGTTTTCATAGTGATAATAAATCCCTGTCCCTCTCTGGATATTAAATTTTCTTTCGGTATTTTACATTCATTAAATATTAATTCTCTGGTAGACGAAGCACGAATACCCATTTTATTTTCTTTCTTTCCAAAGGAAAAACCAGGCGTGTCTTTTTCTACAATAAATGCTGAAGCTCCCCGCGGCCCCTTGGTCTTATTTGTCATGGCAATTATCACATACATTTCTGCTTCTCCTCCGTTAGTGATAAAACACTTGGTTCCGTTTAGTATGTAAAAATCCCCCTCTTTTCTGGCAGTAGTTTGAATACCTGCCGCATCACTCCCTGCATTAGCCTCAGTTACTGCAAAAGCAGCAATTTTTTTTCCACTGGCAATATCAGGTAAAAACTTCTTCTTTTGTTCCTCTGTACCAAAAAGAAGCAGGGGAAAAGTAGCCAGTGCAGTCGCAGCTACGCAAAGAGCAATACCTCCATCTATTTTACATAATTCTTCCACACATAAACATAATTCTAAAACCCCACCCCCAAACCCTCCGTATTCCTGAGGAATATATAAGCCGCATAAATCAGCATCGGCTAAAGCTTTTACTACTTCCCAAGGAAATTCTTCACTTTCATCGTATTGTTCTCTGACCGGTTTCATCTTTTCCTCTGCTATCTTTTTAGCCAACTCTTTTATCATCTGCTGTTCTTCACTAAGAAAATAATTCATACTTTTCCTCCTCCAATAAACCTTAAATAATAGTTTTTATTTATTTTTTTTA
>JAGLHV010000354.1 GCA_023143305.1 bacterium
CAGGTAATTGCCCACTCGCAATTTCTTTTCTAATCCGAATGACAACTTTTAATCCTTGATATTTAGCTAAAGATGCCCCGATTATACCGGTAATAACAACAATTAAAATAGTATTAAGAGTGCCGATATACTGTCCGATTCTGATTAAAATAACCAGTTCCACCAGGGGAATAACCGTAAAAAGAAGGAGTAAATATATAAACATAGTTTTTATCCTTAATAATTAAAATAGAAAGCTTTTGACTGGATTATACCACAGCTAGTAAGGGAAATCAAATGAAAAGATTTTTTTATTGACATCTATTGGCTTGTATATTATAATCGAGACTATTCTAACTTAGAATATATATATACAGTTTGATTTCTGAGAGGAAGAGATTATGTTAAGGAACAGACTGGTTGTGCTGGGGTTTTTAGCTGAAGGGCCTATGCACGGCTATCAAATTGACCGGCAAATAAAGCAACGCTCGATGGGCATGATTGCTCATCTATCTACCGCTTCTATTTATAATGTTCTCAATAGATTGGCAAAAAAAGGTTGTATTTCGGTAAGAAAAGAAAAAATCGGCAAAATGCCGGAGCGTAATGCTTACCGGATTACGGCAAAAGGGAGGAAGGAATTAACTGTTTTAATTCAAGATGGTTTATCAAAACAGAGGAAACACGCTGCTGTTGCTTTTATCCTCTCAGTAGTTTTTATTACCAATATTTCTCCCAGGGAAGCGTTGGTATCTTTGGAAAAAAGAAAGGCACAAATAGAGTTTATGCTAAGCAAAGTTAAAGAAAAACAGCAAATTTCCGGGGCATTTAACAGGTTATATGTTATTGATATTTCCTTAAAGCATTTGAAAATAGAATGGGAAGGGACTAAATCTTTAATTAAGAAAATTAAAACTATTAAAAAATGGTAAACAGGAGAACAATTATGAAATTAAGAGACTTATTTATCTGTTTCTTTTCGATGTTTTTTTTAACGGCAGTAATTAAAGCTGAGGATATGCGTGTTCTTACCCTGGAAGATTGTATTGAATTGGGTGTAAAAAATAATTTCCAGATAAAAAAATCTAATTATGACCTTTTTTCTGCCCGGGAAGCAATCAAACAGGTTAAATCACAATATGAACCGCAAATAAACTGTCGGTTAGGGAGAACAGAGGTTAAAAACCAGGGAATGGAGGCAATGAGTGTTGAGAAAATAGAAAAAGATATGTTAAGCATCGGGTTGAATAAAAAGTTTTATTCTTCTGGTGGTTTGTTGAGCCTTACCTGGGAGAATGAAAAGAGTGATAATAATTATACCTCCGGTAATTTTTCCGGATTAGCCAATCCGTCCTATGATTCCGATATGACTCTGGCTTATTCTCAACCTCTAATAAGCAATTTTGCCGGCAATAACGATAAAAAATATATCCAAATATCAAAATTTGGTGAGGGTATTGCTGAATTGTC
>JAGLHV010000355.1 GCA_023143305.1 bacterium
AAAATGGAATGGTTGGATTGCAAGGTCCCCTTGGTTTTACTGATTTTGACAAAGAAGGAATGCTTGTCGAGGGTTTTGAGGAATTAGGTAGTATGATGGGCATATATAATTATCCATATTATCTGGATCATTTAGAAAAATTATCCTATAAAAAGGAAATAGATTGGCTGGAATTTAGAATAAAATTATCCAATACCATAGATGAAAAAATAGACCGTTTGGCAAACATTGTAGAAAAAAAGCTTAAGCTGAAAGTGCTTAAGTTAAATAAAACAAAAGAAGCACTACCTTATGCAAAAGAAATATTTCAGTTGTTAAATGATTGTTATAAAAACATATTTGGATTTGTGCCTCTATCCGACAAACAAACGGATTATTATATTAAACAAGTTTTTTCCTTTATCCGCCCCGATTTTATGCAAATAATAGTTGATGAAGATAATAAAATAGTTGCTTTTGGGCTTACTATACCCTCGATATCAATAGCTTTGAAAAAGGCAAAAGGAAAAATTTTCCCTTTTGGATTTATTCATTTATTAATGGCTAACAGAAAAAACGATAAAGCTGATTTATTAATTATAGCTATAAAAGAAGATTTGCAGGGAAAAGGGGTAAATGCCTTGATAATGAGGGAAGGGCATAAAACATATATAAAGAACAATATTACTGTTGTGGAAACATCTAATCAGTTGGAAACAAACCACAAAGTATTGTCACTATGGCGCCGCTTTAACGGGAAACAGCATAAAAGAAGAAGATGTTTCACTAAATTATTTAACGGTAAAACCAGTAATTTAAGCTAAAGTGCTTTCATAAATCCGTCATCGGATTAAAAGACGGAAGGTAAAGATAATCAGAAAAACCATTAAAGGAGGTTTAGTATTGTGGAAGATAAGAAATATGCCCTAATTACGGGTGGGTCATCAGGTTTGGGGCTTGCTTTTGCTAAAAATCTGGCAGAAAAAGGTTATGTTCCTCTCCTTATTGCCAGAAGGAAAAACAAGCTGGAAGAAGCAACGGATAACATTAAAAAAATGGGGTTTGATTCTTATGGTTTTCAGGGAGATATTACATCTCAGGAAGATTTGATAAATATAGCTGAAACAATAAAAGGGCAGTTTGGAAAAATAGAATTTCTGGTGTTGAATGCAGGGGTAGTTAATGTTAGTTTGTTAGCCGATTATGATGATTATGGAAAAATGAAAGAGGATATTGAAATTGATTTATGGGGAACGATATTATCAACCAGAGTCTTTATGCCTTTATTAACACCCGGTTCTAAAATTTTAATGATTTCATCGGGATTTGGATTGATAGGAGGGGCAGGATATTCTACCTACTGTGCGGCAAAAGCAGGAATTGTCAATTTTGCCGAGGCACTTAGAAGAGAACTTCTTTGTAAAGATATAGCGGTATATGTGGC
>JAGLHV010000356.1 GCA_023143305.1 bacterium
GGGAATAACATTTAGCAATCCTTATAGTTTGGCTCCTTTAGGCATTAGAATGCATCCGGTACAGCTATATTCTTCTGTAGGTAACTTTATTATTTTCCTTTTTTTATTACAAATAGAAAAGCATAAACATTATAAAGGACAAATATTTTTATTTTATATTATTAGTTATGCTTTTTTCCGGTTTTTTATAGAATTTTTCAGGGGTGATGAAAGAGGGCCGATGTTATTTGGTTTTTCTGTTTTTCAAATGATAGCTGTTCTTTTTTTGTGTTTGGGGCTGATAGTTCATTATAAACTTAAGAATAACCAAAAAATAGAAAAAATAATAGGTTAAAAATGTCCTCTAAAATAGTTAAAGTTATAAGTCTTAAAGAAAAAATCAGGTTGGATGTTTATCTGTCTGATTATTTTCCTGATTATTCCCGGAATTATTTCCAGAAATTAATTCGGGAACAAAAAGTAAAGATAGGAGAGGTTTTTCCGAAAGCTAATTATTTAGTAAAAAGAGAAGAGATTATAGAAGTCAATTTTTTACCGGAGAAAAATGAAAATATCGAAGCGCAAAATATTTCTCTGGATATAATATATGAGGATAAAGATATAATTGGTTTAAATAAACCGGCAGGGATGGTTGTTCATCCGGCATGTGGCCATAGAGATGGAACGTTAGTCAATGCTCTTTTATATTATGCCAGGGATTCTTTAGCTAAAGATAAAAAAAAATCTTCTTCATGGAAAGAATTTGTTGTTTTTGAGGATAATCGGCCGGGAATTGTTCATCGTTTAGACAAGGATACTTCAGGATTAATATTGGTAGCCAAAACAAAAACAGCCCAATTTTTTTTGGCCAAACAATTTCAAGAAAGAAAAGTTAAAAAAACTTATTGGGCGTTAGTTGCAGGGGAACTAAAAGATAAAAAAGGAGAAATTATTGCTCCGATAGGAAGGGCGGCACATGAAAGAAAAAAAATGGCAGTAGGTGCTCCGGTAAATAAAGAAGCAATTACCCGGTTTAAAGTATTAAAACGCTTTAAGTGTTTTACTTTATTGGAAGTTAAGCCTAAAACAGGGCGTACTCATCAGATTAGGGTTCATTTTGCTTATATAGGTTATCCAATATTAGGAGACAGGGAATATTCTACAAAATGGAACGTGGGAGAAAAAAAGGTAAAAAGGCAATTATTACATGCATGCGAATTGGAATTTTTACATCCCGAACGGAAAAAAAGAATGAAAATTACAGCGCCGTTATCTGATGATTTCAAAGAGATATTGGAAATATTAGAAAAGAATTATAAATATTAAATATTTGGCGATAAAAAATGGTGAATAGATAACAGTTCGTCCATAATCGACAGGCCATAGTTCATGGACAAAAGGTGCAAATGGCAAAAGAAAAGACACAAAGGCATCAAGG
>JAGLHV010000357.1 GCA_023143305.1 bacterium
CTTTTTTCAATCTAACCGTAGCAGTAGGTACTGCTCTATTCCCTGATATAGTATGAATATAATCCAGGGAAAATATTTCCCGCTGTTTTCTGCCAATATTTACCTCATCTTCCACTAACATATGTAAATCTTCATCATAAATCTGCTTTTTTCTATCGGCTAAAACCTTAAAACTAACAAATACTTTATCCAATTGAGATAAAGAAAGTTTATATCCTAAATCTTTTAATCTTTTAGCAAAAGCATGTCTACCCGAATGTTTACCCAAAACTAATTTACTTTCGGTTAAACCTACGGATTCGGGTTTCATTATTTCATAAGTTATGCGTTTACTTAAAATCCCGTGTTGATGAATACCTGCTTCATGAGCAAAAGCATTACCCCCAACAATTGCTTTATTAGGTTGAACTATTACCCCGGTTAAACTACTTACTAATCGCGATACTTTATGTATCTGATGAGTTTTAACATTACTAATTAAAGGAAACAAATCCTTTCTGGTAATAACAGACATAACAACTTCTTCTAAGGCCGCATTGCCTGCCCGTTCACCAATACCATTAATAGTACATTCTATTTGTCTTGCTCCTTCTTTTATCGCAGAAAGCGAATTAGCTACTGCCATTCCCAGATCATCATGACAATGAACACTTATTGTTGCTTTCCTGATATTGGGAACCTGTACAACTATATTTTTTATCAGTTGAGAAAATTCAAAAGGGACTGAATAACCGACCGTATCAGGAATATTTATAGTAGTAGCACCAGCTGTAATTACTGCTTCAATTACCTGACAAAGAAAAGCAAAATCGCTTCTTGTCGCATCCTCAGGAGAAAATTGCACATTGGAAGTAAATTTTTTAGCATATTTTACTGCTTCTACTGCCTGATTAAGCACCTGAGAACGGCTTTTTTTTAATTTATATTTTAAATGTATATCCGAAGTAGCAATAAAAGTATGAATACGCGATTTTTTAGCATATTTTACCGCCTCCCAACAAGCATCTATATCTGATCTTATTGCCCGGGCCAGGCCGCAAATTTCAGAGCCCTTTATGTTTTGTGCAATCGCCTTCACCCCTTCAAAATCATCGGGTGAAGATATGGGAAAACCCGCCTCAATTACATCTACTTTCATTTCAGCCAAAACTTTAGCAATTTCCAGCTTTTCCCTTTTAGTAAGACTGGCTCCCGGAGATTGTTCTCCATCCCTTAAGGTGGTATCAAAAATAACCATTCTTTCCCTTTTCATTTTAATCTGTACCTTCCTTTTAAAGTCAATTCATAAGAGTTCTGCGAAATAACACATTCTGCCTGCCTGTCCGCCAGTCCATAAGGCGGGTCATTCCGCTCCGCCTCATCCGCCTGAGGCGGAGGATAATGCGAAATCTATAATGTTCTTAAATATCAA
>JAGLHV010000358.1 GCA_023143305.1 bacterium
CCAATGCAGCCATTTTGCCTAACTTACCGGTTGACCTGCTCCTTCCTACAACCTCTTTAATACGAGCAGTGGAAAAAACCGAGACATCCGCTGCTACTTTCGGCCTTTTGGTGGAACCCAACCGACCATAGCGCTTTCGTTTTACCTGCTTAGAGGCATTATTTACTATCTTTTGATCAACAAGCCTAATAACAGCATCATTTTCAAATTCTTTACGAGATTGTACAAACAACCTGCCTTTAGTATTTGCTTTAAGATTTTCAGCAACATCCGTTTCAAAAAGTGCTACAACAATAGGCTCATTGGGTTTCCTTTTTTCGGCTCTGTTTATATCCTCTAAGTAAGCAGTTCTTTGTGCTTCTCTTTGCACTTCTTCTTGTTCCATTTGTTTTGCTTTTTCCGGAGTAGTCCAGGTAGTAACCTTTCTGCCATTTACCACCCGTGTAGTTTTAACCATCCCCGCACACCCCCATAAACAGGCAAAAATAAACATACACAAACTAAAAACCAATATGCTTTTCTTATTAGTAAACATAACACCTCCTTATAAAATTAGATAACATGCCTTTTCCGGCATTTTTTTTATTTCGCTAGTAATTCCTTGTATATCTTTCTTGCTCATAACAACTTACTTCCCTCTTATAAATTAACACAAACATCAACAAAAATCAATCCCTTTCAGCATCCCAAAAGAGAACGATATATCTTACCATTTCCATTACCCCCCCTATGTACTTGACAAACCCCTTACAAATTTTGTAAATTATCTACTAATTTATACCTTATTCAAATTTTATTTTTCAAAATAAAAAATTAACTACCCCTCAGCAAACTGCGGGGACTTAAACCCTATAACCTTCGGACTCCCTGCGCCGGAGTTTATGTTGAGCAAAACGAAGTGCTCAGGGTCAATTCGACTACAGAGTTTTTGTCAGCATAGCTAAAAAAGCTCTAAGTCTCATTGAATTAAAAATAATCTAAGGAGAAAAAACTATGGAACAATCTATTAAAGCAATTGATGAAAAAGTAAAAGAAAACTCCCTGTTTATTGAAGAACTAACAGCAGAAATAGGAAAGGTTATCGTTGGCCAAAAATATACTGTGGAGCGGTTATTAATTGCTCTTTTAGCCGATGGACATATTCTGCTGGAGGGCGTTCCCGGTTTAGCCAAGACCTTAGTAGTAAAAACTTTATCTGAAGTTATAGATACTAAATTTCAACGTATTCAATTTACCCCAGACCTCTTACCTGCAGATTTAATCGGAACAAATATCTACAATCCCAAAGGCGGTGATTTTACGGTAAAAAAAGGGCCTATATTTACTAATCTTGTTCTTGCCGATGAAATCTCACGTGCACCTCCTAAGACTCAATCTGCACTCTTAGAAGCAATGCAGGAAAGACAGG
>JAGLHV010000359.1 GCA_023143305.1 bacterium
GAAAATGCTTTTTTAGTAGGAATTGATCCGGATTTTGTAATTATGGAGGAAATAGAAAGTAAACTTTTATTTTTAGAAGAAGCAAGAAATGTCTTTAATACCCGGGATTTACCCGCAATATCCTTTAATGTAAGTATGGATTTTTTTCTGAGAGAAGTGTATTCTTTTATCCGTCGATTGAAAAACAATGCTATAAACCCTGTTATGTTTAAGGAAAACATAAAAAAAATAAATGATTTAGATGAGAAAAAAAAATTAGGCGAGATTATTTTTTGCCTTTATGCCGCTTATGAGGAAAGATTAAAAAAGGAGAATAAATTTGATTTTCAAAGTATTCTTTTAGCCGGATTATCCCTGCTGGAGAATAAACAGATAAAAGAAAAATACAAAGATTTTTTTAAATATATTCTGGTAGATGAATATCAGGATACTACTTTTCTGCAGGATAAATTGTTGAGGGAATTATCTTCTTATAGTGGAAATTATTTTGCGGTAGGGGATGTGAATCAATCTATCTATGCTTTTCGTGATGCCCGTCCGGAAAATATGATGAATTTTGACCGGGAAACAAAAAAAGAAGGAAAAAGCCTTTCTTTAACTAGTAATTTCCGTTCTTTTGACGAAATTTTAAAATTAAGTAACCAATGTTTTCAGGGACAAATGCCTTATTTTCAACCGCTTTATTCCGGCAGGAATAAAGATTCTCTTTGCTGTGAAATAAATCTTGCCGGTAGCGCGGAGGAAGAAGCGGAATTTATTTCCCAGCGAATACTGGGTCTTTTGGAAAGCGATTCCGGTTCGCTACAATGTAAGGATATTGTGATTTTATTCCGGGGCATACGAAATATTGGTATTTATGAAGAAATTTTGTATAAACATCATTTACCTTTTATAACTGTCGGAGGTTCCGGGTATTACGACCGTCCGGAAATAAAAGACATTATTTCGCTTTTAGGTGTGATTAATAATCCCTTTGACGATATAAATTTAGTGAGGGTCCTTAGGGGGCCGATATACAGAATTGGTAATTCTACCTTACAAAAATTAGCTAATTTAAGACCTGGTGAAGAGATGGAAGATAAAGATATAATCGGCAAGGGGAATTATCCTATTTATGATGCCTTAGGAAAGGTACAGAGTTTAAATGTTGGGGATGAGGAAAAGGCCTCTTTAAGAAGATTGCGCGAATTTATTGATGAATTTATTTACCAAAAAAATAAATTACCGTTAGGACGGTTTTTATATTGTCTGATTCAAAATAGCGGTTATACGAGCTATGTACAAACACTGTCTCCCATAGAGCGAAAAAGAAGCCTGGCTAATATTGATAAATTTTATCAATTGGTCTGCCGGTTTGAAGAGAGAAATCTGATTCCTGTTTTAGAAGATTTTATTGC
>JAGLHV010000036.1 GCA_023143305.1 bacterium
TTTGTTTTTCGACAGAAGAGGAGCTATCAGGCAAAGGTTCGGCCTTTTTTTCCGGTAATGACTGAGAGGGAGGGATGCTTTCCGGTGCGGAAACAGGCTTTGGTGTAGAAGCAGGTTCTGAAGTGGAAATGTATTCCGAATCAGAAATATCCTCAGAAGAAGAGACAGGCTTAGCAGCAGAAACAGATTTTGAGGTAAAAACTAATTGAGGGGGTGATGGGGGAGAGTTAAGTTTTACGATGCTTTGTTGCCCGTCTTTAACCAACACTTCTTTTTCTAAGCCGGAACTTTTTTTTACACCGACAATCCCTTTTAGTGTCCTTACAAGGGTTTCGCCTTTTCTATTTACCCGTACCGAAAAAGTAGTTCCTTTTACGGTACAAATAGCAGTGGGAGTATATATTTGGAAATTATCCTGAGGGAGGAGATTTTTTGTTTTTATTGAGATGATTCCTCTCCACAGCACTAATTGAATTATTTCGTTGTTTTTATTTTCTGTCCAGGCTAATTTTTTTATAGTGAGCACAGAATTTTCTTTTACTTTTATAATAGTACCATTTTCTAAAACCAGTATAATCCAGGATTTAGGGTGGACAGTAATATTATCCCCTTCTTGTAAAGACATACCGGTATAAGCGAGACTTTCTGTTTCGGATAGGGCAATAGTTGCTTCAATTTTTCCGTAAAGAGTTCGGACTTTAATAGTACGTGCAGTATGATGTATCTCTTGATTCTTTATTTCTTGATAATTTGTCTCTTGTGCCGGAATGGGAGTTTTAAGTCCGAAAAGCAAATAAAAAAAAGCAGTTAAAAAAAGAAAATGTTTTAATTTACACATTTTTTCTCCTGAAAAAATTTGTTTAATCCCCCTCACTTTGTTGCGGGGGTAGTTTCTTTATAAAAAATAAAAAGACTAATGTCCGGGAAAGGAATTAGTATTCGTATGTTAACCATTTGAGAGGATCTACCGTAACGCCATAAATGTATAATCCCCAGTGGAGATGTGCTCCGGTGGATAAACCTGTAGACCCTACTTCTCCGATGTGCTCTCCTTTTTTTACCATTTTTCCCGGCTGAACGGTTATAGAAGAAAGATGCATGTAAATAGTTTGTATTCCTTCCCCATGGTCCAACAAAACTAACTTCCCTTGAAGGGAAAATTTTTCAGCCAGAACAACTATTCCCTTATTAGAGGCAAAGACAGGGGTACCCCGGGGAGCACCAAAATCAACCCCTTTATGTTGATTCCATGGTGTAGTTTTATTTATTGTCCGGTAAGTTCCGTATCCATCGGTAATTCTACCTTTCACCGGCCGCAGGAATTTTCCTTGCCACAGGGGAAAAGGAATGCCCCTTTTTAAAAATCGATAAAGTTTTTTTCTTTCCACCTTGTTTTGCGGAAGGGAGATTAAGTTGCTCTTTTTGCGCTTGAGGTTGAGATTAACAGTGCGAAACCTTCCCGGCTTTATTTCTATTTTCCTGCTCCAAAACTTTATTTTCTTTTTATTTTGTAATTGAAAAATATTGAGTTTATATTTCCCGGGAGGTAGCTGGCAGGAAAGGCCGATAAGACAGCATTGGTTTTTTTGTTTTACCGGATAGAAAGGATATTCTTTTTGATTAAAGGCGGCTATAAATTTTTTACGGGAAGAAGTTTGAGTAATAGTTATTTTTAAGGTATCACCACTTTTAGGGCTAAAGGGGAAAAGAAAAACTTTTTCTGTACTCCATGAACAAAACAGAAGAAAACAAAACAGAAAAATTGTTTTTTTAAGACGCATAAAATCCTCAATAAAAAGTTGAATAAATGTCCAATACCCGAAAATAAAAATTATTTACCAATACAAAAAGTAGAAAAAATTTTCTCCAAAAGATCCGCGGATACATTTTTCCCCGTTAATTCCCCTAAAGAATTTAAAGCATTTCTCATATCCATACTGATAAATTCTTCGGATTGTTCTTGAATAATAGAGTCCCTGGCTAAGATTATGAATTTTTTTGTTTGTAAGAGAATATTTTTATGGCGGATATTAGTAATGCAGGTATTTTCCCTTACAGCAATATTCTCGTTAATAAATAAAGAATAAATAAGTTCTTTAAGTTTATTTATTCCGATTAATCGGGTAGCAGAAGTTTTTATTATAGGCGGAGAAAAAGAAAATAAACTTTTAATTTTTTCTTCGGTAAATTTTTGTTTTAAATCACATTTATTGGCAACAACAATAATTTTTTTCTCCAGGGACGGAAGAGATAATTCAGACAAAATAGAAAAATCTTCTTTGGTTAAATTTCCGGAAGAATCTAAAACCAGCAGGATTAGGTCCGCAGACTGAATTGATTTTTTACTTTGTTTGATGCTTTTTTCTTCAATCTCATTTTGTCCGGAAGATTTTATTCCGGCAGTATCAGTAATCTTTACCAGTAGTCCGGAAATATTTATTTCTTTTTCTATAGCATCTCTGGTAGTTCCGGGGGTAGAAGAAACTATTACCTGTTCATCCTCAAGAAGGGCATTTAACAGGGAAGATTTTCCTACGTTCGGTTTTCCTATAAAGGTTGTTTTTAATCCGTTACTTAAAATTTTTCCTGTAAAAGTAGTGGCTATCAAATCCTCTATTTGGGCTAAAATCAAATCTATATTTTTTAGCATTTCTGCACTGTTAAGTTGGGGAATATCTTCTTGTGCAAAGTCTAAAAGCGCTTCTAAATGAGCGGTTAAATCAAATATTTTTTGCCAGATAGAATTTACTTTATTAGATAAAGAGCCTTTTAGTTGTTTTGTTGCAGAGGAAAGAGAGAGTTCTGTTTTTGCTCGAATGATATCGCATACTGCTTCTGCTTGAATTAAATCTATTCGTCCGTTGAGAAATGCCCGTTTGGTAAACTCTCCTGGGTCGGCTAAGCGTAAACCTTTTTTTAAGCAAGCTTCTAATATTTTCTTTACCGGGATAGTTCCTCCGTGGCAGGAGATTTCAACAATGTCTTCTCCTGTGTAAGTGTGGGGTGCTCGCATTATTGTTACCAGGGCTTGATCCAGAATTTCTCCTTTTCCCTTTTGGTCAGGATAAATATATCCGTAATGAACAGTATGGCTGGGAACAGTAGAAAGTGTTTTTCCCTTATTAGAAGATTGAAAAAGTTCTTCCACCCGGGCGATAACATTTTTTCCACTTAAACGAACAATCCCGATACCCCCCTCTCCCGAAGGGGTGGAAATAGCAACAATGGCATCATTAAACATAGAAAAATCCTTAACCTGATTAAAAAATATACCTTTTTAGACATTAGGTAATCGATAACTTTAGAATCGACTTATACCTTATTTATTCTCTTTTAAACTAATAGTAATTCTGCGAAAGGGTCCTTCCCCATGAGATACAGTTTGTACAAAAGGGTCAGATTGAAGGGTTGAATGAATTATTTTCCTCTCCGGAGGAGAGAGAGGGGCTAAAATTATTTTTTCTCTGGAGGTTTTTACCTTTTCAGCAGAATTTTGTGCTAAACAGACAAGTTTTTCTTTTTGCCGGGTACGATAGCCTTCGATATCCAGGATTATTTTTTGCTGATAGCTTTTACCCACGCTTAAATTAACTAAAAATTGCAATGAATCCAGAAGCTGTCCTTTTTTTTCGAGTAAAAGAGAACTGTCTTTAGTTTTTATATCCAGGAATACTTGTTGTTCTTGCAGGAAAGATTCTACCTTGCTCTCAATTTTCATAAGACATAGAGTTTTTTCCAAAATTTGTTTTGCTTGAATCACCGAAGTAGAAGTTAAACTCTCCTGAGAGATTCCCTCTCCTGTTTTTTTTTGAGAGATTTTTACCTTGGCCGGACTGGCTCCCATTAATCCAAATAATCCTGCTTTTCCTTCATCGAGGATTTTTATTTCTACCTCGTTATGTTCTAATGCCAATTTTCTTAAACCCTTTTGGATTGCTTCTTCTACAGTTCTTCCTGTTATCTCTAAACCCTTCATTAAAATATTCATCCTCTCTCTAAATCCTTTTTAACCCGAGTTTTAATAAACCGGAAAGATAGCAAAAATATTATATATTATATAAAAAAAGAAGTCAATTTAAATTTCAAGGAAAGCATTTTAGCAGACTTACAATCCGCCGTTATGGTTGGCGGAAAGAGGAAAATATTGAAAGAGTAAGGTAAAATTTTTGGGAGGACGGTAAGGGATAGAGAAAGAACTTGAAGTTATGTTAAATTTGTGATATTATAAAAAAATAGGTCTAAAAAAAAGAGTGTTTTTTTTAAGAAAACAAAAGGGAAAAAAGATGTTTCCTGTAACTATTGATGAAAAAATGGTGATTTTGATTGGATTATTTATTATTATTATGGCATTAGTATTTCGGAAAAGAGTAGAAACAACTTTTGATTTTAAAAAATGGGTTATTCTTTTAGTTTTAGGAATTATTATTTTTGCTATCCATAATAACCCGGGTAATCCTTTCCCTAAATTAAGCATACCAATATTAGCAATGGTGGGTCTTTTTATCCTGATACATTTCTGACGAAATGATTGGGGAAAATTTATTTTTACTTTAAAGATAATACCTCTTTGAATTAGAATAAATATTTGTTATAATATTCCTTTGAAATCCGTTTAATTTTATGCTTAAATTCGGAAAAATTAACAGCAGCCGGTTCCCGGACAAATTAAATAGTAGAGTAAAAAAACAAAATTAGTCTAAATTTTATCAGGATAAAAAATTATTAAAAACGAAAGAAGAAAAATAATGCTTAAAAATATAAAATATTTGGTTTTTGTATTAATGATGATGTTTTGTTTAACTGGGTTTAATCATAGGGTTAAAGCGAAAGAACCATTAGCAAAAGGAAATTTTTTTTGGCATTGGCATCGAAAAACCTGCCTAAACAGTAAAAATGTAAAAAAGATTTTACAATGGAAAAGCAAAGGAATATTTTTTCATATGGGGCTATTTGATTATTATCGGGACGAGCCGCAATTTAATGGGTTTGTGATTCAAAGTGATACCTTTAGAAGGCTTAGAGATTTAAATTTGATGCAAATCCACCTTGTTTATACTTTTTCCGGAACCAAAAAAAGTGCTTTTATTAAATATTTTCATGAGGAGACAGAAAAGGCGATATGTTTTATCCTGGAAAGAATAGAATCTGATCTAAATGTTGTCCATGGGAAAGGGTTAAACATATCCGGAATTCAATTAGATATGGAAACAAATGTACAGTTTGACAAGTATAAAAAGTTAATAGACTCTGTGGTGCGGAGGTATGGGGAGGAGTATTTAATTTCTATTACTCCCCAGGTTTATTGGTATAAAAGAAAAGGTTTTAAGAGGTTAATCGAAAATGTCGATTTTATTGTGCCTATGATGTATGATTATGCTATTGGAAAAAACGTTAAAAGTTTGATGAAGGTGTCTGATAGCACGTGGATAAAATCTGTATTAAGAAAATATAAATCAGTAAAGAAACCTTTTTATGCCGGTATTCCTACCTATAGTTATTGTAAAATATATAATAAAAGGGGAAAAAGAACAGAATCATGGGCGAAGCTTTCCGTAGAAGAAGTATCGGAGAACAAAGATTTTAAATTAATTAAAGCGAAAAGAAAGAAAGGGCAAAATACTTATGTTTTTAGGGCTTTGCGCAGGACAAAGTTATATAATTATCAATTTGACCGGGGATGGACGGTAAAATTTAACCTTATTACTCCGGAAGCCGTGAGAAATTATGTTAAAGCGGTTAATAAGGTAAATCCGGAAAACTTGTTAGGTGTTGCTTTTTTTAGGTACGGATATTTTAAAGAGAATCTGGTGCTTAATGAACAGGAAATAGATCAGGTGTTAGGGCATAGTAAAACTCAAGGGTGCCGTCCTAAAGGAGAAATTTTAATTAATAGGAAAAAATATTTGCAACTTGCTGTTGGAGAAGAAGTGAAATTAAATTTGGTTTTAATGAACGAAGGAGATCAGAGTAGTTATGTAGCAAGGACAGCAAATCAGTTCCATTTTGAAGTGGAAAACGGAGAAATTATAAAATACGATGGTGGTGGATTTGACAGTATAAAAGAGAAAGAAAATAAATTAATTTTTAGCGAAGAACAGTTGTCAAAAAACGAAGCGGTATATTCAGGGTTGATTAAAATAGAAGTAACATCGCTTCCTCTAATTTTAAAGTTTTCAACAAAATCCATGCAATTAAACAGAAAGGTATGGTTTCGGAGTGAAAAAAAAGTAATAGAGTTGTTTTCCCGGGAAGAGGAAATAGAACCGATAATACAAGTAGAACTAAAAACGGAGCCCGAAACGAATGAAGAAAAGGAAGAAAAAACACCAAATTCAATCCAAAACGAAGCTGATATAAAAATAAAAACAGGAAATAAAATGCAAGCCGAAAAAGGGGAAGACGTAAAAAGTATAGTCCCTTAATAGTGTAAACGTAACTTTGGAGAAGAAGAGTTGTTATCCTAAAAGATTAAGAAAAATTTTTAACAAGGTGAAGAAATGATAAATTCCATACAAAAGATAAAAGAAGCAGAAAAAAACGGCGAAAGACAGATTGAGAAAGCAGAGGAAGAAGCTAAAAATATTATTGAAAAAGCAGGTCAGAAGGAAAAAGAAATTATCAGTTTGGCAGAAAAACAGGCAGAAGAAGAAATAAAAGTTTTAATGGAAAAAGCAGAAAAGCAAGGAAGTATAGAGGAAGAAAAAAAATTAGAAGAAACTGAAAGAATAAGAAAAATAATAAAAGAGAAAATAAAAGAAAATTTTTCTAATGCCAAAAAAATAATAAAAGAGAAATTGGGGATAACGGAATAAAATGGCCATTGCCGAAGTAAAGAAAATAGAAATTATTGCTCATCTTTGCTGGGTGGATAAATTACTGGAAAGATTACGTAAGCACGGAGTAGTTGAAATTAAAAAAGCCGGGGAAGAGGAATTAACTGCGAGCTGTTCCTGTTTTAAAGAATTCCTGCGTGATTCCGAAGAGAAACTCAAAGGAATAAAATATGTTGTTGGGTATTTAAAAAATTTTGTTCCTGCTAAAATGGTTAAGGAAAAGATAAAAGCAGGAAAACTTATTTTAAAAAAGAAAGAAATAGCTCAATTAATTAAGTCTATAGATGTTTTTAGTGTCGAGGAAGAATGCCGGGTTTTGGAAAAAGAAAGCCAGGAATTACAAAGAGAAAAAAACAATTTAAAACTACAAATTGAGCAACTCCGTCCCTGGAAAAAGTTGATGGTACCCTTGAAAGAATTAACCGACACTAAGTATGTCCGGTTTTTACTTGGAGGATTACCGCAGGATAAATATGACCTTTTGGTAAGTGAGCTAAGTAACTATGAAGGAGTGCTGGTACATGAAATTTATACGGAAAAAAAGATCAAATATGGATTGGTTATTTTTCTGAAGGAAGATACAGAGATTATACAAAAGGTGTTAAAAAAATACTCATTTAATCAAGTGGGTTTACCCTCTGTTCCTGTTATGTGTGAAGAATTAATTTCTCAGAAAGAACATTTGTCGGAGAAGGTAAGAATTAAACAAAAACAAGTAGAAGAAAAAGCAAAAAATAAGGCTAAGGATTTTATTAATTTTGTGATTTTATCTGATTACTACGAAAATATGCAAAAGAAAGAGGAAGTGAAAAAAAAATTTTTAAAAACGAAATCCGTTTTTTATTTAACCGGCTGGATTTTGGCCAGAAAACAAAAAGAAGTAAAAGAAGATTTGGAAAATAAATTTCCGGAAATCGAAATAGATTTTAAGGTTCCCGGAAAAAACGAAGATATTCCGGTTGCTCTGGAAAATAAGAAAATAGTAGAACCCTTTGAAGTAATTACCGATTTATATGGACGGCCTTTTTATTCGGGAATGGATCCTACGCCGGTATTAGCTTTGTTTTATGCTTTGTTTTTTGGGTTATGCATAACGGATGCCGGATATGGAATAATAATTTGTCTTATTACTTCTTTCAGTTTGGTTTATTTTAGAAAAAAAATGGATGAGCAACTGCGCAAATTTATTGCGTTATTTTTGTTAGGAGGAGTTTGTACTATTTTAATGGGGATGATGACCGGCGGGTGGTTTGGAATGACCGTGAAATGGAAGTTATTTGATCCCCTTAACGATTTACAGATATTTTTTGCTATAGCCTTGAGTTTAGGAGTAATTCATGTTATTTGCGGTCTGGGAATGAAAATATATGAAAATATCGGTTATAAACAATGGCAGGCGGCAATTTGGGATCAGGGACTATGGATTTTGCTTATTCTTTCTTCAATAGGATGGGCAATAACAAAAATGGGAATAATTTCTGGGGGTATGTGTTTATTATTTAAAGTAGGAATTTTTGTGGCGGTATTCGGAATAATTTGTTTTCAGGGAAGAACTGTAGATAAAAACCTGGGAGAAAAAACAGACAAAGAGTATACTCTTTTATGGATAACCCTGATTATTAGTTGTTCTCTTCTGATATCCGGGATATTTAAATTTATAAGTGCGTTTTGTTTGGTTTTTTCTTTTTTAGGAATAATTTATTTAGGACGGAGAAATATTCTTTCTCTCCTGGGACGGATAGGGTTAGGATGCTATGCTTTATATGGAAGTACAGCTTATTTAGGAGATATTCTTTCTTATTCCCGTTTGGTAGCCCTGGGCTTAGGTACGGGAATTGTAGGGTTGGTGGTTAATAAAATGGCCGGGGTTGCGGCGCAAACTCCTATTTATATAAGCATTATTTTAGTTCCCTTGATTTTGTTATTAGGTCATACTTTTAATTTGGCAATAAACATCCTCAGTGCGTTTGTTCATTCCTGCCGGTTGCAGTATGTAGAGTTTTTTACTAAATTTTACCAGTCGGGAGGAAAGTTTTTTAAACCATTTAAAGAAGAATATAAATATATTACCATACAGTCAGATGATATGCCTGATTAATCTCAATGAGACTTAGAGTTTTTATCAGCTAAGCTGATAAAAACTCTGT
>JAGLHV010000360.1 GCA_023143305.1 bacterium
TTGACAAACAACCGGTAAGTTAGTAATATACTAACATACTGGAGAGAATAAAAATGTTTATGAATCTAAGAAAATTAGCTTTAACGGAAGAATTTGATTATAATCTTCTTATTTGTGCGCTATCGAAATATAAAAATCCGCGAGTGAAAATAAATGATTTGCTTAAGAAAGGTAAAATAATACGGGTGAAAAAGGGGCTTTATGTGTTTGGCCCTGACTTATCCAGGCAACCATACTCAAAAGAAACATTGGCAAACCTGATTTATGGTCCTTCATATATTTCTCTTGAATATGCACTTTCTTTTTATGGGTTAATTCCTGAAAGGGTAAAGACCGTTACCAGTGTTACAAATAAGAGGAAGAAACTTTTTACTACGCCACTCGGGGTTTTTTCATACCGGCACATAAATCCGGCGGTTTTTTCATATGGTACAACTCTTTACAAAATAGATAATTTTCATACGATTTTAATTGCTACTAAAGAAAAGGCTCTTAGCGATTTGATATATTTCTCGAATAAAATCATTGATGAAAATCAGATGAGAGAATACCTTTTTGAAGATTTAAGAATTGAGAAAAAGGATCTTAAAAATTTTAGTTTAAATAAAATTAAAAAATTAGCCCAATTGTACGGACAAAATGTTAAGTTTTTTTATAAATTGCTTAAGGGGATAAAATGAATGATGCTATAAGAATAATGTTGTCCCGGTATAACTGTCGAGGCACGGATGATTATGAAAATGCTTTGAAAGAAATAATTCAGGAGATAGCATTACTTGGTTTTTGGCGTTCGAAATTTTTCGAGAAAGCTTGTTTTTACGGAGAATCGGCGTTAAGAATACTATACGGACTTGATCGATTTTCTGAGGACATGGATTTTTCACTTCTGAAGAGAAATAAAAAATTTTCATTAATGAGTTATTGTAAGGCCGTTAAAAACGAATTGAAGAGCTTTGGATTTTCTGTAACTATTGACGAGAAGAAAAAAAAAATACAAACGAATATCGATTCTGCCTTTATTAAGACGGGGACATTACAAAATATGATTATGATTGATATCCCCAAATCTGCAACTAAAAGAATACATCCGGGAAAAATACTAAAAATAAAAATAGAAGTTGATGTAAATCCTCCGCAAGGATTTCAGGTGGAAGCCAAATACCTTTTTCATCCGGTACCTTTTTCAGTTAATACTTATGTTCAGCCTGATCTTTTTGCAGGGAAATTACATGCGGTCTTATGCAGGTCATGGGGGAATAGGGTAAAAGGAAGAGATTGGTATGATATGGTATGGTTTGTGGGAAGAGATATAGCGGTTCGTTTGAAACATCTTGAAAATAGGATGAAACAGACAGGATTTTTA
>JAGLHV010000361.1 GCA_023143305.1 bacterium
AGATATGATACTGGTTACTAAAACAGGATATGAAATGCTTACGGAGGAAAAAAGATGATTACTACAGCTGATTTTAAAAATGGAATAAATATTGTATTGAATAATCAGATTTTCAATATTGTTTGGTTTCAACACCATAAACCAGGCAAAGGGGGAGCAATAGTCAGGGTTAAGTTAAAAAATATTAAAAGCGGACAAATTATTGAAAGGACTTTTCGTGCCGGGGAAAAAGTAGAAGATGCAATATTAGAATCAAAAAAGAAAACTTTTTTGTATGCTACCCGGGATGAATATAATTTTATGGATATGGAATCTTATGAACAATGTGTGCTTACCAAAGAACAGTTAAAAGATAAGGTTAATTTCTTGAAGGAAAATATGGAGGTCTCCGTATTATGGTATAAGGAGGAAATAATTGGTGTAGAATTTCCTATTACCGTAGATCTCAAGGTTGTTTATACGGAACCCGGTTTAAAAGGGAATACCGCTTCTACTACAACTAAACCGGCAACATTAGAAACGGAATTAATTATACAGGTTCCTTTATTTATTAACATTGATGATATTGTGCGGGTAGATACTCGTACAGGGAAGTATTTACAAAGAATATAACATTTTTGAGTATAAAATGATCGGGGAGGAAAAATGGATTTAAAACAAATACAAAGTTTTATTCAACTATTTGATGAAACGGATATTAATGAACTTCTTTGGGAAAAAGACGGAGTAAAAATTGCTTTTAAAAAGGGGAACGGGGAAAATATTATTTTTAACCAAAAAATACTTAAGAGAAAAAGTAAGGCAGAAGAAAAACAACAAAAAATTAAAGGAGAAAAAGAAGAGTTATTTAACGATGATTTATTAAAAGAATTTCCCATTATTAATAGAGAGAAGGAATATGTTACGATAAAATCCCGTATAGTGGGAACATTTCATCTTGCTCCTCCGGACAAGGCTTCTTTAGTAAAAGAAGGAGATAATATTAGAGTGGGACAGAAAATTTATATTATTGAAGCAATGAAAATTTTAAAAGAAATTACTTCGGAAATTAAAGGTAAAATAATTAAAATTTTAGTAGATGATGGGCATGCGGTGGAGTACGGACAAAGCTTGTTTTTAGTCGATACCTGTAAAACAGAGCATCAGGGGGGAAAAGATGTTTAAAAAAATATTGATTGCTAACCGGGGAGAAATAGCTTTAAGAATTATTAGGGCATGTAAAGAATTGGGAATAAAAACAGTAGCGGTACATTCGGAAGCGGATACCAGTTCTCTTCATGTGCGATTTAGTGATGAAAGTGTCTGTATCGGGCCCGGTCCCTCTGCAAAAAGTTATCTGGACATTCCTAACATTATTAGTGC
>JAGLHV010000362.1 GCA_023143305.1 bacterium
TTTTTAGATGAGATAGGGGATATGGCGGTTGCTACCCAGGCAAAAATCTTAAGGGTATTACAGGAAAAAGAAATTACCCGTTTAGGGGGAAATGAAACAATTAAGGTAGATGTAAGACTGATTGTTGCTACCAATACGGATTTAGAAAAAGCAATTGAAAAGAGCAAATTTAGAAAAGATTTGTATTATCGGCTAAATGTAGTAACTATAAACTTGCCTGTTCTAAAAAATCGAAAAAAAGATATTCCTCTCTTATCCCGGTATTTTTTAAAAAAGTTTAACAGCGAATTAGGAAAAGATATTGTAGATATAAATCCGAAAACAATGAAAACGCTCATTGATTATAGTTGGCCGGGAAATGTGAGGGAATTGGAAAATGTAATCAAAAGAGCATGTGTTCTTTGTAAAGGGGTGCATATTTTACCCGGTGAATTATCTCTTGATTTAGGAAAATCAAATATAATGGGATTAAAAGAAGAGAAAAGTGAAAAGGGTTTGGATAAATTGTTAGATGAACTTTATAGCGAAATTTTAAATACCCCCGGGGAATACAGAGAAGAGATTATGGTCATTATAGAAAAGGGATTAATAATTCGTGCTCTTAAAGAAGCCAAAGGTAATCAATCAAAGACAGCTCAAATTTTAGGAATAAATCGGAATACATTGCGTAACAAGATAGAAAAATACAAGATTAAAATAGATAAAGATGTTAAAATTTAATCAAAGTGTTAAAAACAAAGCATAAAAAAAACAGTTTGTGAGCTTATTGTTGAAGTTTTATTGTTGTTGTTCACTGTCTATACGATTATAGACAAAATGGATTCCTGCTTTCGCAGGAATGACAGAAAAGAAGAGGAATGACAGAAAAGTAAGACAGAGGAAAATTTCCGACGATAACGCAGGCTTCCTCCAAAGGCGAGACAAGAAAGCCTGCGGCTACCATAGAAAAATATTATTATTTGGAAATGGATTCCCGATAAAAGATTTCGGGAATGACAAAGCCAAAAAAGGCAGTTATAACACAGTCTGTTCGCAGGAATGATAGAAGAGCAAAAAATATAGTTTGGCAACAGGCTTTTTATGAGAAATATGTGACGTAGAAAATAATTTTTTTACAAATAAATTTTTAATTGATTTTATAGAAAACCACTTAGGTTTAGTTTAAAACTTAAGTGGTTTTTTTATTGTTTAAATAATTTGGCAAAGAAGTTGCGTGTTATAAAAGTGAACAGTCAGGATAAAAAATAAAAGGAGGTGTTTAGTAATGACCAGAAAGATTGCAATTTATGGAAAGGGTGGAATTGGTAAGTCAACAACCACTCAAAATATTGTAGCCGGACTTGCCGAAATGGG
>JAGLHV010000363.1 GCA_023143305.1 bacterium
GCCTGAAAAATTTATAATCTCTTTTACAATTTCTCCTCTTTTGCTAAAAGCATCATTTAATAACGCAACAAAATCTTTTTCCTTAATTATATCCAATAAATGGCCCCCCACCATTTTATCTTCTTGTGTCTCTATATTAGAAAAAACTACATTATTATTTACATCAGCAACCAATACCTTTTTATCGGTATTTTCCAGCAGAACATTTAACATTTCCCCCAATCTTTTTATTTCCAACAATGAACCCCTTTTATTTTTTTCCTCCTGAAACTCCAGCTCTCTTTTTATTTGCCCAATAAAATTTTCTATACCTTTTGATATTCCTCCTATTTCATCATTAGTTTCCACGGGAACCTTATATTCGAAATATTGCCCCCCTAATAAATTTACCGCTTCTTTAATCTTAATTAAAGGTTTGGATATTTTATAATTGACTAAAAAAAACACTTCCGTTCCTAACAAAAGAATGATTACCCACATAAAGAATTTTATTCTCGAAGCAAAATGTTCTAATTCCATGTCTACATTCTCCCTCGATAAACCAAAACGTAAAACTCCTAACTTTTCGCCTAAACTTAACAAAGGAATTCCATAATCGTACAAATCCTTATTTCCCCTGCGATACGATTGTATTAAAATCTTACTGGCTCCTAAAGCTTTTCGGGTAATATCATCATTATATTCTTTCCCCAATTTATAAACATTGGTATGACCAATAACTATTCCTTTTTCATCCAAAACAACATTGTACATTATATCTTCCTGCTGCCGCAAAGAATTCAATATATTCAATAAGAAAATATCATCCTGTTCTTCCAGCGCCTTTATACACCAGGGAGTAAAAATTTTAGCTAAAACCTGTCCTTTTTTTTGAAGTTCTTCCTCTAAACCACTCTTTCTATAATCAATTATTGCTATTTTCCCCATAAATAAAATGATTAAAAGTAATATTACAAATAAAAAAGTAAATTTAAGACTTAATAAACCAAGACCTAACTTATTGGCGATTTTAGAAAGAAAAAAATTTTTAGCTTTTGATTTTTTGTCTTTTTGAGAACTATTTTTACTGGACAATTTTTTAAAAAACATTTTTTATTTTCCCTTTATTATCTAATATCTTAATTTTCGTAATTCCCCTTTAACTTTTTTAAGACTTGTTCTTGTTTTATCGTGACGGGGATTAATCCTTAAAACCGTTTCCCATTCAGCAACAGCTTCTTCTAAAAATCCATTCTGGTAATAATATAAGCCTGTAATATAATGTTTTTCCGCTTCCTCAATATCCGCCTGAGTTATTTCCCGTTTTTTTATTTTAGCCAAATCAGTAGATTTTTTCTCAGAAAACA